>CAYXBO010000135.1:0-4058 GCA_964463195.1 uncultured Christensenellaceae bacterium
ATAATGGGAGTTGGTATATTCAGCATCCTCAAGCTGTTTACAGCTGATATATCCCCATTTCCGCGAAATGCGCGAGAGCCTCTTTCTCGAAAGCCTCTTCACGCTGTTCTCTCTCCTTTCTGTCAAAGGTCGCGTAAACGTAATCGATTTTACCCTTAGCGTAATCGGCAAGAGCTTCCGCAATGTTCTCGGGAACTTTCTTGATATCGACGACGGTCTTTTGTTTGCCGACTTCTTTCTGTATCTTTTCGATGAACGCGACAATCTTTTTGATTTCCTCGTGACCGAATAAAATTGCGCCGAGCATTTCCTCTTCGCTTATTTCGTAGGAACCTGCTTCAACCATCATTATTGCGTCTTTGGTACCCGCAAGGTTCAAGGAAAGTTTACTCTTCGCGCGTTGTTCGTTGTCGGGGTTTATAACGTATTCGCCGTCGACGTAGCCTACTACGACCGAGCCGGTAGGTCCGTTGAACGGAATATCGGAAACGGACAACGCAATGGACGAACCGACCATCGCCCAAACCTCGGGCGGGCAGTTGGTGTCAACGGACAATGCCGTCGTGGTGACTATTACGTCGTTGAAAAATCCTTTATCGAACAGGGGGCGGATAGGTCTGTCGATGAGACGCGAGGTAAGGATTGCCTTATCGCTGGGTCTGCCCTCTCTCTTTTTGAAACCGCCGGGGATTTTGCCTACGGCGTACATTTTTTCTTCAAAATCAACTCCCAAGGGGAAATAGTCCATGCCGTCGCGGGGCGCTTTGGACATAACGGCGTTAGTAAGAACTACGGTGTCTCCGCATCTGATGATACATTCGCCGCTCGATTGCTGGCAGTAACCGCCGATTTCGACGCTTACTTCTCTGCCGCCGATGACGGTAGTGAAAATTTTGCTCTCTTTCATGTTACCTCCTTCCGCAGATTAGCGGATTTTTATATACTTTTTTATTGTTTCTATTAAAAAAACGGGGTGCAAAAAAAGCACCCCGACGCATACGCGTTATTTTCTCAGCCCGAGCTCCGCAATTAAAGCACGGTATCTTTCGATGTCCGTATTCTTCAGATAGTTCAAGAGGCTCTTTCTCTGACCTACCATTTTAAGAAGTCCTCTTCTGCTGTGGTGGTCGTTGCCGTGAACTCTCAGATGCTCGGTAAGCTCTTCGATATGGGCGGTAAGCAATGCTACCTGAACCTCGGTGCTACCGGTGTCGTTTTCGGTCTTGCCGTACTTTGCGACGATTTGCGCTACTTTTTCTTTTTCCATTGTTGCTGCTCTCCTATTTTTTTATTCGCCGTTTACCGAAAAGATATTCGTAATAGGATTGTCAATATCAATCAAGAAAACGGTACGCTGATAATATAACACATTCCGTGCGCGTATGTAAAGCGATTTTTGAGTTTTTCGGCTTAGCATTCCGCTTAACCTTTGGAACCGCCCGTCCCCTTTAGTCCGAGACCTTTAACGAATACGAGAACCGCGGCGATAGCGGCGCTTATTCCGCCCTGCGCCAGATTGAACGGCACTTCGACGAGCGCCGCCGCGATAGCAGACTGTTCGAGGTCTCCCAAAATCAGCCATTTTACGATGAAATAACCGAAAACCATCCACAGCGCGGCTACCGCAAGTGCACCGATTTGCAAGCCGATTTTAAGAGGTTTTTTTCTGACGGTCTTTTCAATAAGACTCACGAGAAGTCCGGCTATAAGCCCCTCCAGTCCTTTGACTGCGAGCGTAAACGGCGCGTAATAAGCGTAGCCGAGAATAAGGTCTGCCGCCATGCTGCCTATTCCACCGGCGATAAGCGCGGGAATGCCGCCCATAGTCAACGCGCACATAAAAATTATAGCGTCGCCGAGGTTTGCGTAACCGCCGACTCCGGTCGGTATCTGTATGTAGAAGGTTGCGACTATTACGAGCGCGGTAAACAGCGCGATAAAAGTCATTCTGAGCGTGGCGTTCTGCGCCTGTTTTTTCGTTATCTTCTTAGGAAATCCGAATGAGAATTTTCTTTTTTCCTTAATCCGTTCCTGTTTTTCGGGAGCTTTATTCTCTTCCGGAGCTTCCTCTGAGTTATTCTTTTGTTCCATAGAAAAACTCCTTCTTGCCTCTTATTATCTCCGCCCTTCTGGATACGTATTCGTTAAGCCCTTTGGGATTTGACAGTCTTGTAATCAGTTTTCCGCCGTTTTCGACCTTCTTAGACATCGCGCCAGCGCCCGTACCGATTATGGAAACGGTGTCCTCCATTATGTCGATATTGTAAACGGATGCCGTCCCGTCTTTGGCGTAACCGGTGTTTTCGAGATTGTCCGCCGAATTTTTCAGCCTATACATATAATAAGGATTTAGGTGCTTATCAATGAGCTTTTTGTGTCCTAAACAGAGCATAGCGTCCACCGTCCCCGCAACGCTTTTCTCCGCGCCCTCGTAGTTGAGCCGCGAGCCGTGCTTTAATGCAAGGGAATGTAAGGTTACGTTTTCGGGCTCCAGAGAAAGAACCCCGTCTATGCTCTTTTCAAAGTCCCCGACGGTCTCGCCGCTTAAACCGGCAATTAAGTCGGCATTCAGAATGAACCCTCTTTTTTTGACCGCCGCCGCGGCTTCATAAACCTGCGCAACAGTATGAGCCCGTCCGATTAAATTCAACGTGGCTTCGTTGAAGGTCTGAGGATTGACCGAAACCCTCGTAACCCCGTGGCGTTTCATGATATCCAGCTTTTCTTCGGTCACCGTGTCGGGGCGTCCAGCCTCTACCGTAAACTCGGGAGCCGCCCCCTCGAGTGTTGCCAGAATTTCCTCGAGATAAGCGGGTTCGAGAACGGTCGGCGTGCCTCCCCCGACGTATACGGCGCGGCATTTAAGTCCGCGTTCCGCTATAAGATTTCTCGCCACCGAAATTTCTTCTTTGAGTATCTCTACGTAAAGCGGAATCTGCTTCTTTACTCTTGCATATTCCGTCGATATGAAGGAGCAGTAAGCGCACCGCGTCGGGCAGAACGGAATGTTTACGAACAAATCGACCGCGTTTTCGTCGATGCAGTATATTCCTCTCTGACCACGGACGGTTTCGGCTATGAGCTCTGCTTTATCGGGGCGTACGAAGAACTCCTTTATAAGTGCTGTTTCGTCTTTACCCATAGCTATCAGCTCGTACAGAAGCTTGGTCGGTCTCACTCCCGTCAGGCTTCCGTACGGAAGAGAAATCCCGAATTCGCTTACCATATATAAATATATAGCCGTTTTGACAAGGCGCTTGCTGTACTTTTTATAAAGTATCGAATCGTCCGACGGAACGGGTCCCGAAAGCTTTTCGGGCTTTCCGGAAAGTCCTCCGACCTCAACGTAAAAGACTCCTTTTACGGAGTCGTAACGGGTGTTGACGTTCAGAACGTTTTCTGCCGACGGGTCAAGCTCGGCGTACGGGTAAAAAGCGCGGATAACCTCTTCCGAGTCACGAAGATAATCGGCAAACGGAGCACTGAGACGGATTTTCAAATAAGTCCTCCCAATACAATCGGAGCGTTTGCCCTTTCAGCCGACAGCGTTGTCTCCTCGCCGTGTCCGGGAATTACGCGGTAATCTCCGTCCAAAGCGTACAGTTTCCGAAGAGAATTCCGCATATCTGACGCGTTTCCGTCCACGAAATCCACTCTTCCGCAACACCCCGCAAACAGCGTATCTCCGGAAAGCATGACGTCTTCAATGATATAGACGCAGCTTCCGGAGCTGTGCCCCGGAGTGTGGATAACCTTAAACTTCATTTTACCGATTTCAACCGTCTGTCCGTCCTCAAGAAGAACGTCGGGTTCGGTCAAATCAATCTGCATTCTGATTGAGCCGTGAGAATTCCAGTCGGTGGAAATCTTGTGGGCGTCGTCCTTGTAAATATAGACTTTAGCACCGTATTCCTGCCATTTTTTCACGTCGAGAACGTGGTCCCAATGTCCGTGGGTTATGAGTACGGCGACTACCTTTTTACCGAGGCTTTCCGCCGCCGCTTTGATTTTTCCGATACTGCGCCCAGGGTCCACAACTACGGCTTCCTCGCCTTCGC
>CAYXBO010000136.1:0-4051 GCA_964463195.1 uncultured Christensenellaceae bacterium
CCCCCTGCATCGCAAAAGAGGGGGCGGAGCGTTTTTTTGGTACTTTTTGTCGCGATACAAAAAGTACAATAATTAGATGTAGTAAATTGAAAATTTTTCGCAGAGAGATTATCGCTTTACAAACGCGCGCGCGTGTGATATTATAATTAAAACAATTTATCAGAACAACGGACGGAGTAAGTGATGTCGGTCGGACTTAGGATAAAATTGGATACTTACTGTGTTGCGCCGAAGCATGCGGCGGTTCTGTCGGTTTCAACAGGTCTTTGGCAGTGATTGTTCAGCAATCACTGTTTTTTTATAAGGAGTGTATATGAGAAAGCATTTGTTAGGGCTCGAGGGTATGTCCCGAGCGGAAATCGAAGAGATTTTAGACCGCGCAGACGAGATGCGCGCTTTGCTTGACGCAGGAAAAAAGGACAACGGGTTTCTTAAGGGTAAATGCGTAGTTACCATGTTTTACGAAAACAGCACGCGCACCAGAACCTCGTTCGTTACCGCAACGAAATACTGCGGCGCAATGAACGTAAACCTTGCTGTGAGCACCTCGAGCGTTCAGAAGGGTGAAAGTCTGATAGACACCGCGCACACACTGGAGGCCAATAAGGCGGACGCGATAATCATTCGCCATCAGGCTTCGGGAGCCGCCAAGCTTCTGTCGGAAAACGTAAACGCATGCGTTATAAACGCCGGAGACGGGATGCACGAGCACCCGACGCAGGCTCTTCTCGATATGCTTACGATGCGGAGGCATTTCGGAAAGATTGACGGCTTAAAGGTTTCCGTAATCGGCGACGTCAAACACAGCAGAGTTGCGCGCAGTAATATCTACGGCTTGCAGACCATGGGGGCGGAGGTGACGGTGTACGGACCGAAGACGCTTCTTCCCTACGGTATTGAGCAGTCCGGCGCGAGGGTTGCGACTTCCATAGAGGACGCTTTACGGGGCGCGGACGTGGTTATGGGATTGAGAATTCAGATGGAAAGGCAGGAAAAGGGAATGTTCCCCTCAATCGGAGAGTACGCCAGGTATTACGGAATTAACACCGAGCGGCTGAAGCTTGCAAAGCCCACCGCCGTAGTTATGCACCCGATGCCGGTCAACCGCGGTGTCGAGATGACGCACGAGGCGTGCGACTGCAAAGAAAGTCTGCTTCTCGAGCAGGTTACCAACGGAGTTGCCGTAAGAATGGCAATACTTACGCTTATGCTGGAGGATAAGAAATGAAATATCTCATAAAAAACGCGACGGTCGCGGATAAAAAAACGGATATCCTTATTGAAAACGGACGGATTTCCGAAGTCGGCGCAAACCTCACATGCGGCGGAGCGGAAATAATAGACGCGGATGGCTTGACTGCGCTTCCGGCGTTCGTCGACATGCACACGCATCTCAGGGAACCCGGCTTCGAGAAAAAGGAAACGATTGAAACGGGAACCGCAGCGGCGGTTGCAGGGGGGTATTCGGCGGTTTGCTGTATGCCCAACACCAAACCCGTCACCGATAATCCCTATATCGTTAAATATATAAAAGACCGTGCCGCGGAAGCGAGGCACTGCAAGGTTTACCCGATAGGAGCGATTACCAAAGGGCTCGAGGGGAAAGAGCTTGCGGAGATGGGCAAAATGAAGTCGGCAGGAATAATCGCCGTATCCGACGACGGCAACCCCGTGGAATCGGGAAACGTCATGCGCCTTGCCCTGGAATACGCGCAGGACTTCGGTCTGTTGGTCATATCCCATTGCGAAGAGCGTTCCATGCTCGACGGCGGAGTTGCCAACGAGGGAGTCAACGCAACACTCGCAGGACTTAAAGGTATAACCAGAGTCGCCGAAGAGGTTATGGTTGCGAGAGAAATTCTCCTTGCCGAAGCGCTTAACACCAAGGTTCACATCGCGCACGTAAGCACTGTAAACAGCGTGGAGCTCATACGCGCCGCCAAAGCGCGCGGAGTTAAAGTGACGGCGGAAACCTGTCCTCACTACTTTTCGGCAACCGACGAGCTCATAAGGAATTACGACACCTCCGCAAAGGTCAATCCCCCTCTTCGCGAGGAGCGCGACAGACTTGCGATTATAGCGGGTATTAAGGACGGAACCTTAGACGCTATCGCGACCGACCACGCGCCGCACCATTTCAGCGACAAGGACGTGGAGTTCAATCTTGCGGCAAACGGCATAAGCGGACTGGAAACCGCCTTCGCGCTGTCCTATACCTCGCTCGTTGCAAGCGGTGAAATCACCCTTGCGGAGCTGTCACGTCTCATGACCTCGCGCCCTGCGGAAATCCTAGGGATAGAGGCGGGAGCCGTTGAGAAGGGAGCCGTTGCGGATATCGTTCTCGTTGACGTTAAGGAAAAATGGACGGTTAATAAGAAGAAGTTCCTTTCCAAAGGAAAGAATACGCCGTTTGACGGAAGAGAGGTCAGGGGACGGGTTAAATACACGTTCGTTGACGGAGAGCTTAAATTCGCAAAAGGAGAACTCGTATGATAATAGATACTTTAATAGACAAAATCGTTGCCACGAAAAACCCGTCGGTCGTGGGGCTCGACACCTCGCTTTCCCACCTTCCGGACGAGATGAAAGAGGGTGTAACGGACCTTAACACCGCCGCCGCGGCAATCCTTAAATTCAACAAGGCGCTTGTTGACGAGCTGGTGGGAGTGGTGCCGGCGTTCAAGGTTCAGGTCGCCTACTACGAGGGCTTGGGCGCAGCCGGCATGGAGTGCTTTGCGGAAACCCTGAAATATGCAAGGGAGAAGGGCTTTATCGTCATTTCCGACGTAAAGCGTAACGATATCGGCTCCACTGCCGCCGCCTACTCCAAGGCGTATTTGTCCGGCACGGAAATAAACGGCAAAAGGTTTATTCCGTTTGAAAGCGATTACGTTACCGTCAACGGTTATCTCGGAACGGACGGCATTGCGCCCTTCGTCGAAGACTGTAAGGCTTACGAGCGCGGACTGTTCGTTCTTGCAAGGACCTCCAATCCTTCGGGCGCGGAGCTTCAGAACAGGCGTCTCGAAAGCGGCGAGACGGTGTTTTCCTTAATGGGCTCCTTTATCGAGAAATGGGGGGAGGATTTGATAGGAAAGTACGGCTACAGCTCAGTAGGCGCGGTGGTCGGCGCAACTCACAGGGAGGAGGCGGAGGCTCTGAGAAAGAGCTGCCCGCACACCTTCTTCCTGATACCGGGGTACGGCGCGCAGGGCGGAAAAGCAGACGACCTTGCAGTGTGCTTTAAGGACGGTCTCGGCGGAATAGTCAACAACAGCCGCGCCATCCTCACCGCATGGAAGAAGCCGGAATTTGCGGGGCTCGGTTTTGCAAAGGCAGCGCGTGCCGCAGCCGAAGTTATGAGAGAAGATTTATCTAAGGCGGTCGGACTTAAATGAAAGAACGGATTTTAACCGTCGTCGGAAACGCTTCCGCAGCCGACGGGATTTTTAAGATGACTTTAAAGGGAGATATCGACGGCGTTCGCGCGGGACAGTTCGTACATATAAGCGTGCCGTCGGACAGCAGGCTTTTGAGACGTCCCTTCGGCGTCAGCGAATACGACGAGGAAAACGGAACGGTCAGCGTCCTTTACGCCGTAGTCGGAGAGGGGACGCGTATTCTGTCCGGCGTTAAGGAGGGAACCCGGCTTGCCTGTATTCTCGGGCTCGGCAACGGCTTCCCCGAAATAGCGGGCGCGAAAAAAATTGCGCTGCTCGGCGGCGGAATGGGAGTGGTTCTTTTTCCGGCGCTCGCAAAAGAGCTTGCAAAAACCGGTGCGGAAGCTAAAGCCTATATAGGTTTTGCCAACAAAAACAAGATTATCTGCGAAGGAGAAATCGCCGGATACGCAACGGTTAAGGTTTCCACGGACGACGGAAGCTACGGAATAAAAGGCTACGCCGCGGATATGCTTCGCGAGGATATCGCAAAGGGAGAGACGTTCGACGCGGTGTTCTGCTGCGGACCCGAGCCGATGTTTAAAGCGTTGCAAAGAGCGCCGCTCGGCGTTCCGACTTATATTTCCCTCGAAGAGAGAATGGGCTGCGGC
>CAYXBO010000137.1:0-4040 GCA_964463195.1 uncultured Christensenellaceae bacterium
ACTCCTTCCGTTCCCGCAAGGTATTCGGCGTCGGACGTCGATTTTTCAAACCTCTGCACTCCCGTGGTAATCACCGCGTCCGCTGCAAACCGCGTGGCGTTGGGGGTTATACCTTTTGCCACGGCTTCCATAACTCCGGTGAACAGAAAGGAGAACACCACGACTATTGCGAGAAGCGTGGAGAGAAGGGAGAGCGAGCCGTTTCTCGGAGCCGCTTCCGCAGCAATCCGTCCGGAACCCGACTGGAGAATTTTTCCGAACACCGCCGCAGTGCCCTTAAGGACGTACGGCGTGACGGTAATCATAAACGCAAGCATGACGGGAATTGCCGCAACGAAAAGCCATACGGATATCTTTTGTGGGGTGAGCGGAATGGCTATTGCGAGGGAAACGGTTAAAGCTCCCGCGAGAAGAACAGCCCATAGAGGAGCGCGTCTCGTGTGCTTTTCTCCCGTTGCCGTAAGCTCACGGACGGATTTCCCTGCAACCCTCATTATCGGGACGATAGCCGCAATAACGCTTGTTAAGGCTCCCAAAATGAAAGATAAGGCATACTTAATAAAGCTGTAGTTGATAAGGGACGTCGCATACGGAAGGAACGCCGTAAGCAGCGCTTCCATAATTGCCCGACCGAGTATGAGTCCGATTGCGGCACCTATAACGCCGTAGATTGCCGCTTCCGAAAGCATCAGCGCCGCAGTCTGCATGGGCGTGGCGCCGGCGGTTTTCATTACGGACATTTCGTTCGTTCTGTTTCTTGCAATGATTAAATATCCTGTGAAAAGTATCAGTATCATTATTACCGCAACGAATACGGTGCCTAAGGAAAAGAGCGCGGAATTCTGACTGACGAGGCTGTCTATATACTCCTCGGGGAAGGCTTGTCCTACGTAAAGCGCGGGCAGGGCTTCCGTCAGTCTGTCGATATACGCGGCTGCCGAGGTGTTGTCTTTGAGCTTTACGAGAGCGTTGTTGACCAGTCCGTAGCTCCCGATTTCCGAGATGTCTACGAGTACGTTTCTGAGAGTGGTGCTGGAGAAAAATCCGCTGTCCGCAAAGACGTGAGTTATGCGGAAGGTTATATACTGACCGGCAACGGGGGAGAGTATACGGATAAGAGAGCCGACCTCAAGTCCGTTGTTTTTCATAAAACTCTGGGAAACAAGAGCCCGCGGATATCCGGCGCGTTCGGCGGAGGATACGAGCTCGAAGCCGTTTTCCCTCCTGACAAATCCGTCGAGGTCGGTGGCTTCGAGGTATACCGTCATGTTGTCGGTTTCCGTCCGGACAACCGTTCCGGTACGGAGAAAATATCTGACGTATTCGACGTTGGGGTCGTCCTTTAAAAGGTTTTCAACCGTGCCTTGAGAAAAGGTTTCCGTATCCCCCAGCCTTCCCACCATAACGTCAGAGTCTACGCCTATCCTCGCGTATTCGTTGGACGCGATACCGTAAAATATGTCCGTTGCCGAAAACGCGACGAAAAGAAGCGCCGTAACGATTATTACGGTGATTGCAACGACCGTCGCCTGAAGACGGTTCTTCTTAAGGCTTCTCAGCGTGTGGCGCAGCAGTATGTTCATATGGTTATTCTTCTATCGTTCCGTCCTTTATGGTAATCAGTCGGTTGCCGTAAGAGGCGTTCTGCATGCTGTGCGTAACCTGCGCAACCGTCGCTCCCATGTCCTTGTTGAGAGAGGAGAGAAGCTGCATTATTCCTTCCGCAGACGCGCTGTCGAGGTTTCCGGTCGGCTCGTCGAGAAGTATTATCTCGGGGTCGAAAACGAGTCCTCGGGCGATTGCCACGCGCTGCTGCTCGCCTCCCGAAAGCTTGGAGGGGATTTTGTGCATTATATCGGAAATTCCGAGGTAAGAAACGAGGTCGTCCAGCTTTTTCCTGTAGTGTTTGGGGTTTTTGCCGTCGAGTATTAAGGGAAGCAACACGTTTTCTTCCGCCGTGAGATAGGGCGCAAGGTTGAAGAACTGGAACACAAATCCCACCTTGGTTCTTCTGAGAACGGCGAGCTTCTTTTCGTCGTAGGAGGAAATCTCTTCGTTCCCCAACAAAACTCTGCCGCTCGTCGGTCGGTCGATACCCCCGAGAATGGTCAGAAGAGTGGATTTTCCGCTGCCGGAGGCTCCGACGATTGATAAAAAGTCGCCTTTTTCCACTTCGAGGTTGACGCCGCGGAGAACCTTAGTTTCTCCGAAATTTTTAACTACGTTTTGCGCGGAAAGTATTGGCATTGCTTTCTCCTTTATATTGCTTGCGGAACCGCCGTCCCCGTAAATATTCTGAGAATTGCGGCTTTGGTCAGTGTGGAAAACACTCTCGTTACGGAGCTTTCCAAATTGAGTTGATATCCTGATATAAATTGGGCTTTTTCGAGAAGCGAGGCAAAGCCTTCGGCGTTTTCAGAGGAATAGGCTTTAAGCTCGTCGAAGCTTCGGAAGCTATCCGAAGCTTGATAAAGTCCGTTAAGAGCTCCCAGAAATTCCTCCGCTTTTTCTCTCGCCGCGGCTTCGTATTGCTCGCGGGTCGGCGAGTCGGTCTCGTTGTAGATGAGGTCGTTAAACAGGTTGTAATCGGCGGAAACTCCCGTGAAATAGTTTACGGCTTCTTCCTCGGTCGAATAGCTTCCGTCGAGGCTCGCCGCCGTCGCCAAGCCATTTTTTATCGTCCTTGCAAGGTCGAACATTGCCCAGACGGTGTGCGCGTCGGAGGAGGCTTCGTCCCCGAGACCGGAGGCTACGTTTGCAAAATACAGCTCTTCAAATAAAAGGGGATTGAGGTTCGTAAGAACGGAAGCCGCAAGGTTTAAGACGCTCCATACTGCGCCGCTGAGGTTATCCATTAGCGCGTTGTATTTTGCGGCGAAATCGGCGTTTACCGAATTATTTTCCTCGTTAATGCGGTAGTCAAGAAACAGCAGTCCGTCTATGCCGTCCGCGCCGAGGCTCTCAACCGCGTTACGGAAGGATTGACCGAGAGAGGTCAGGGCCTGACCGAGAATGCGCGCTTCCTGAATGGTGGAAAATTCCGCGGCGAGCTCGGTCGTCGCTCTGTAAACCGCATAACTTCCGATTGTCAGCATGGTGAAATCGTTTCTTCCGAGCGAAGTCAGAAGCTCCGTGCGTTTTCCGTCGGAGTACAAAAGAGCCATTTCGTAAAGAACCCGCCCGACGTCGTCGACGTTCATTCCCGCGGCGGTCAGAAAGAGATAGGATTTATAGATTGCCCGTTGAACCTCTTCTTCGGTAACTATGTTTTCCAAAGCGGTGTCACCGTCTCCGCTCATCGCTTGGTCGTACGACCTTTCAAAGAAGGCGAGAATAGGACTTTCGGTTGAGTCCCTAAGCCCCATAGCTTCCACGCCGTCGAGTATGTTGTGGAGCTTTTCCTCGCTCACTCCCGCGCGTAAAAAAGAAGAATAAAGATTATCGACGAATATATCCAGCTGGTCGAAGGGCGGAATGCTGTTGCCCGTCCCGAAAAGGGGCGCCATAAGAATGCTGTAGCGTAAAGCCGTCTCCGCCGAATAGCTGATGTTTTCCCGTCGGAGATTTACGGAAAAGGAGCTTCCGCCTCCGTCATACGACATAGCGACCGCACCGAGAACGATAGCAGTCGCAAAAAGAAGTACGGTTATTACGGCAATAAGCCGATAAAGCACTCTTTTTTCCATACATATATATTGTAACATATATGTTTAGTTTATTGCACTTTTTTCTGCGAAGAAAAAAGTGCGCAAAAAAGACGTTGTAAAGCCGCAAACTCGCGAAGTTTCGCTCAAGTTTGCGGCTTACGTCTTTGTTGGTATTTGTTTTCGCGCCGTTAAACCGTCATTTCGCAAATTTGCCGAAGAATAACAACTGAAAAAGACAAAAGCCGCGAGTTTCAGCAACAAAGTTGCGAACTAGCGGCTTTAACTTCGTCTTTTTGGTTCTTTTTCTGCGGTCAGAAAAAGAACAATGTTTTCTACAACGACTTCAGAACCTCGCTGACGGTTTTCATTTCGCATTTTCCTGCGAAATTGGTT
>CAYXBO010000138.1:0-4037 GCA_964463195.1 uncultured Christensenellaceae bacterium
CCCGCGGTAATCGTGGTCCTCAACGCCGGAAGTCCCATGCTTCTCACCAAAAATCTGCTTTACACCGCAGTCACCCGCGCCAAAAACGCGGTGGTTATAATCGGAGACTCCAAGGTTCTCTACAGAATGGTAAAGACCACGAGCGCGGAGAAGAGGTTTACGCTTCTTCCCGACCTGATAGCCGCAAACGAAAGGAAGCTGCAAGCTCTATGCTGACCGCCCTGAAACGCTTTTTCAACTGGATTTCGAGCTGCGTATATCCCCGCGGATTAGTATGCATTTGCTGCGGGAAGGAGCTGTCGGACGACGAACGACTGGCGGAAATATGCTTCGATTGCATGGGAAGACTTCCCGTCCGTTCCAAGGGAATTTGCGCGCGTTGCGGCGAAACCCTTCACGACGGAGTCTGTCCCCGATGCGAAGCGGCGGAGGACGAAGAGCCCGTATATTACGACAGAATTATCGCGCCGATGAATTATACCGACCAACCGAGAAAGTGGATTATCGAGTATAAAGACGGCGGTAAACCTTGGCTTGCGGAGAACATATCTTATTTTATAGCGGGCGGAGTTTGCGCCGGAAGCTTCGACGCGGTAGCTTTCGTTCCCACCTCCGGAAGCGCGGTAAGACGGAGAGGCTTCGACAATTCGGAGTATCTTGCGAGAATAACCGCGAAGCGGCTAGGGTTGCCTTTGGAAAAAGCTCTGACGAGGATTTCACAGGCAAAAGACAGTCCTAACCTTACGCGTCAGGAGAGGTTCGCAAGCGTAAAAGACGTGTTTAAGGCATCCGATAACCTGAAAGCGGTAGCCCTAAAAGGCAAAAACGTGCTTTTGGTGGACGACGTTCTGACAACCGGCGCGACGGCTTCCGAATGCGCCCGCGAGCTCAAAAAGCTCGGAGCGAAGACGGTAACTGTTGCGGTTCTCTGCAGAACCGAGTTGAAGAAATAACCGGTTGGCGACAACGGCTGCCGTTGACTTGCGAAAAATTTCAGGCGGTGCTATAATAGTTGAAAATGGAAATTAAGAAAAGAGAAAAAAGCCCGTCGTGGGACTATCTTAAAACCGTTCTGTTGCCGGTTATCCTCTTAAGCGCCGCCGCAGGAGCAGCGGCAGGACTTACCGTCGCGCTGTTTAACTACGCCGGCACTAAGCTCTCGTACTATTCAAGTGAAATTTACGGTCTCGTGAGAGAGAACCCCGCTTTCGTTCCCTTACTGTTTCTGGGACTTATTGCGCTTGCGGTTATGATGCACTTTCTGCTCCGCGCAATCCCCGAGGTTAAGGGGAGCGGAATTCCGAGGACTGAGGGGACGCTCCGCGGTCTTCTCAAATTCAAATGGTTCCGCGTCGTTGCGGGGACTTACGCCGGAAGCTTTATTTCCTTCTTCGCGGGACTGCCGCTCGGCAGCGAAGGTCCGAGCGTTCAGATAGGCGCGTTTACCGCGGAAGGGGTGACGGAGCTTTTGCCCACCAAATATTCCTGGCGCAGATACATTTCTACCGGAGGCGCAAGCGCGGGTATAGCCGTCGCCTTCCACGCGCCGATTACCGGAATTATTTTCGCTTTGGAGGACGTACACAAATCCTTCAACCCGCTCGTCATGATAAGCGCTATTACCGCCGTTATTTTCGGCATAACCGTATCCGACGCGGTGGCTCTTTTATGGGGCGGAGCGGAAAGCTCCTTCCTTTGGTTTGCAACGGGTATCACCGAGGTTCCTTTAAACCTTTCCTGGACGCTTCTTATTTCGGGTATCGGAATAGGCGTCATCGCCGCGCTCTTCAATATGATGCTGACGAGAATAGGTAAGCTCAAGCTGTTCAAGAAAATTCCCGCTCTTCCTAAGCTCATCGCGGTTTTCATTTTGGTCGGAATTGCCGGTCTTTTCATCGCCGACAGCGTTGGAGGCGGTATCGGTCTTATCAATAAGCTCGTCAACGGCGGAATCGTATGGACGACTGTTCTCATCCTTCTGATAGTCAAATTGGTTCTGATAGTTTTATCCTTTGATTCGGGAGCAACGGGCGGACTGTTCGTCCCGATGCTCGCGGTAGGCGCACTGGTCGGCGCGCTTTTTGCCGAGCTTTTCGTGTCGACAGGAGCTCTGGACGCGGCGTATTACGATACCGTGGTCATTATTTCCATGGGCGCGTTTTTGGGCGCCGTCATCCGTGCGCCTATCACGGCTCTCGTCCTTTTAATCGAAGCGACCGGGGCGGCGACCGGTTTTCTCACCTGCGGAATTGAAGTTTTTGCGGCGTTTCTCGTTGCGGAGGTTCTCATGAGAAGACCGCTTTACGACGTTTTGCTTGACAGAGAGATAAGGGCAAAGTACGAAGGTAAGACCATGTCCAACCAGTCCATTGACATAAAGGTCGAGGAGGGCTCCTTCGCCGCCGACAAGTCGGTCAGGGAAATCATGTGGCCCGTCAAGTGTCTGGTTCACACCGTTATCCGAGGAGACGAAACCATAGTTGCCAACGGCAAAACCCGTCTGAGAGCGGGAGACGTTCTGCATATACAGGCAAGCCTTTACGAGGAAAACGAGCTTAAAGAGGAGCTCGATAGTATTCTTAAGAAGCCGGAGCGACCGGAATTTCTGAAAAAACGGTAACCGTTGACACAGGGTGCTTCTGTTGATATAATATATTTATCGACAATACGATATAAATACGGGAGGCTGCTTTCGTGAAAAAGAAAATAAATCTTATTTTATGCGTTCTTACAGTCGTCGCCATGCTTGCGACGGTATTCGTCGGTTGTACGACGCCGACCCCCGACCCGACGCCGACGGATAATTATGCGGTAACTCCCTTAGCTAACCTTACAGACTATTCGTCCACCGCGGGTAAAGCGGCTGTTGTTTACAACAGTGCCGACCCGAATTATATCGAGGCTCGCGACAATCTTGAGGCCAAAATCAAAACTCAGAAATCCTATTACGATGCGTACGCCGCGGGAGAGACGGAATATCTCAAGTACACCGCCGAGGATTTGGACGGCGGGGAGGTTGCCGCAATAGACGGCGAGCAGTCCAGCCTTCTGAAAATTCTCGCTCACGCCGACGCAGACCAGTTGATATACGTTTTGGGCTATTCGGGGCTCGAGCAGGCTAAGATGATTTCTCTTATTACCTATATCGCCGAAGACGGTTCGGGCGCAACGGACGACGCAAACATCTCAAGGGCTACCGGACTTATAGAAGATTACGAAGCCATACAGCAATGGAACGAAGAAATCGAGGAGAAGGGCACCTCGACGGCAGACGGACAGACCGCCTATAAAAAACGTGCGCGCAAGTCGAGAGCCATGAATAAACGCCTGTTCGACACCGGAATGGACGGCGGAGACGCCGGACGCTCGGCGCTCGAGGTTTTCGAGTACGTGCAGATTGTTACGGAAGAAATGCGCGAAGTCTACAATAACGAGCATGCCGGCGCAATTCTCGACAATATGACCGAGTATTTCAAAAAGGAGCTTTTAGATTACGATACCTTGGTTCTCATCCGCGCAAACAACGAGCGCCGCTGGAGACTCAATTCCGCAGATAAGTGGAAGGTTGCGATGAATAAAGCCGTCGTATACGACGAAAACGCCCATTCCTACGCCGGAAGCTACACGAAACCCACCTCCGACGACGCAGAGCTTGTTAAGGCTTACGGCTTCAGCTTTGAATACGAAAGAGGCAACTACAACGCGTTGAACGACGAGGATTTTGAAAAGGAACTCACCTACCGTTTCGCAACCAGAATGTCCAACGATGAAGCCAAAGACTACAGCCGTATTCAGAGGACGCAATACGAAAAAGCCTTCCGTTACAGCGATAAATTCTATACCACTTATTACGAAGCGCTCAATCCCGTAAACGTTGCGCAGGAAAAACACGAGGGCGCGGTATTCGGATTTACCAATCTCGACAGACAGGAGACCGGACACCCGTTCAAGGACGTGAGCAGCACGATTAAGGTTCAGGGTGCGGGAGACGGTACGACCGAGGCAATTATTTCCGTCGACCTCGGAGGGACTAATGC
>CAYXBO010000139.1:0-4024 GCA_964463195.1 uncultured Christensenellaceae bacterium
GCTTTGTCGCTACGCTCCGCGCAATGACGAAGCGGATACTTTTTCACTTTTCACTTTTACTTCTTACTTTAATTTGTATGCGTCCAGATTATTCCGTTCGGGATGAAGTATTGCCGAAAGCATGTTGCGCTTCGCCCCTTTCATGTCGCGGTCGAGGGTTTTAACGAGGTTTTTCATGTATTCGCGGCGGGTATAGTGATTGGCGGGGCAGGGATTTTTGGCAGTGGGAATAGACAGGCGTCTGACGGTTTCCGCAACGTCCTTCTCCTCTATATAGAGGAAGGGGCGAATGACGGTTATGCCGGTTTTTGCCATGAGAGACTTAGGGGAGAATGCGGCGAGCCGCGATTCGTAGGTAAAGGACAGAAGAACGGTTTCCAGAAGGTCGTCGGCGTGGTGCGCGAGGGCAAGCTTCGTCGCTCCAATCTCCGCGCACTTTGAGCATAGCGCGCCGCGGCGCATTTTGGCGCAGAGGCTGCAGGGGTTCTTTTCTTTGCGGATACCGAATAAAATCTCTCCGATTTCCGTCCTTTCTCTTATGAATGGAACGTCGATTTTTCCCGCGAAATCCACGATTTTCTGATACTCCTCGGGGTCGGAGCTTTCAAAACCCATATCGATATTTATTGCAACGAGCTTAAAGCGTTTAGGGGAAAATCTTCTGAATTCCGCAAGCGCGGCTAAAAGAAGCATGCTGTCTTTTCCGCCCGAAACTCCTACGGCGACGGTGTCGCCGTCGTCTATCATTCCGTAATCCTCTACGGCTTTCCGCATAAAACTCAGAATTCTTTGCATATTTCTCCGTTTTTCAGTGTTCAGGTGAAAAGGTTATAGTGCAATTTAAGCAAAAAGGGCGCAAGATGCGCCCTTATGCAAAGTCTTGTGGCAGGAGCAGTAAGAATCGAACTTACACCATAGGAGTCAGAGGCCTATGTGCTACCACTACACCATGCTCCATCGCGAGAGTTATTATATTATACCGAAAACGGAAAGTCAACGAAAATTCATTATAATTTTCACTTTCCGCAACAAAATTTAGTATTGCGAATTACGTGCGCGCATGTTATAATAGATATTATTTTATAAATATATAGGCGGTATCAATATGGAAACGTTGTTGCTTGCATTGTTAATCGTTGCGTGGGTGGTGTTCGGTCTTGCCGTTATTTATTTTGCGGTGGGCGCCATTCTTGCGCGTTTGCTTTTGCATCCCAAGAAGAGAACCGACGAGTATCTTGCGGTTTACGAGTCGAAGGAAAAGGGGCTTGATTTGTCCCGCCTCGATATTCCCTACGAGGATATAAGACTTAAGTCGGAAAACGAAGGTAAATATACCGTCAGAGCAAGGTTTTACGAGTGTCCGGGCAGTAAAAAAACCGTTTTGGATATTCACGGCTACAATTCCTCCAGCCTTTCGCAGCTCAAGTATTTACATATCTGGAAAAGGCTCGGTTATAACGTTCTTGCCGTTGACAATACCACCAGCGGAGAGTCCGGCGGAAGCTGTATCGGCTTAAGCTACCTCGAAAGACGGGACGCTTTATCGTGGATGAATTATCTGAAGGAAAGATTTCCCGACCACATCTTCGGAATTTACGGAGAATCCATGGGAGGCGCAACCTCTATCGCAACCTCCGCAAGATGTCCTGTTCCGCTTACCTTTACCATTTCTTACTGCGCCTACGCAAGCATCAAGAAGCTTATGAAGGACCAGTTTAAGGCGAGAAAAATTCCCTCCTTCCTTCTGATGTTCGCCCCCTCGTTCTACGCCATGGCGAGCCTCTTCTACGGAGTGAAAATCTGGGACGTCGACAGCGTGCGCGATATCAAATCGGTAAACAATCCCATTCTTCTCATACACTCTAAGGGCGACCGTCTGATAGACGTATCCAACGTTGAGCTGATTGCCGCCGAGCGTCCGGACGCTACGGTAAAGATTTTCGAGGCTTCCCCTCATTGCAGGAGCTGGAAGTATTACCCCACGGAATTTGAAAACACCATTATCGATTTCGTCAGAAGTGCGGAGAGCTTCGTTCCGCTTAAAGCGGCATACGAAGAGGGCAAAGCCGAAGACGCGACGGTTGCATTGGAGGCTGCTGCGGGCGTCGAGGAAGAAACTCAGACCGACGTAAAGGAGGCTGAAACGTTATGACTTCTCTTACCGCGGCGTTTATCGCCTGTCTTGTAATATCCTCGGTTCTTGCCGTAGTGTTTACGGTGACGAGGGAAGTAAAGGGCGGCTGGTACAGTCTGGTTACCAAAACAATCGCCTCTCTTTCCTTTGCCGTAACCGGTATCGTCATCGTCAGCGTCAAGGGTACCTGGGCGCAGAACTGGAGCGTCTTTATGGTCGTGGGGCTCATTCTCGGCATGATAGGAGACGTCTTCCTTGATATCAAGAGGAACGTTCCGGAAAAGGAAGCGCTTTTTCTCAACTGCGGAATGCTGTCTTTCGGAACGGGTCACGTTTTCTATTTCCTTGCGGCGCTGTTCTATATCATGAATTTTACGAACCCGCTCGTTCCCTCACTGGTAGGACTTGTGGGCTTCGTGATTGCGCTTATAGTTATCGTTTGCGCCAAATTCTTAAAGCTTAACCTCGGGCGCTTTAAGTATCAGTCGCTCTCCTATCTCGCTGTTCTTATGTATATGGCGGTTATGACCGTTACCGCGGCGATAAGGAGCGCAAGCGGAACAACCGTTCCGTATATGTGGCTGTTCGCGCTTGGAATGTGCATGTTCCTTGCCTCGGACTTAATGCTGAGCTTCACCTATTTCGGGGACAAAAACAACAAAAAAATGGTGGTTACGATGTCGGTTTTAAACCACGTCGCGTACTACGCCGCGCAGCTTACGCTCTGTTCGGTACTGTATTTCATATAAACGACAACTTGCGGCAAAGTCACCGATATATTCGGTGATTTTTGCGCATAATTCAGGCAGAATATATCGGGAGTTAGTATGGCAGCAGAAAGAAACACCTTTGCCGAAGAATATAAATGGGATTTAACCGCGCTTTATCCGAGCGAGGAGGCGTTTTCCGCCGCAGTCGGCGAAGTCAGGAAAAAGCTTGCGGACACGGTTGCAATGAAGCCTCTTACCGCTACGAACGCATTGGAAATTCTGCGTGCGGAAAGCGTAATTTCGGAGATTTTCGACCGTCTTTACGTCTTTACCCATCTGAAATCCGACGAGGACAAGCGCGACAGCGCCAGTCAGAAACGGGCGTCCGAAATAGAAATGTTAGGGGTGGAAATCGGGTCGGAGCTTTCCTTCATCTCTCCCGCGCTTTCCGCTCTGTCCGACGGCGAATTGGATAAGATTGCCGGGGATGACGAGCGGTTTTCCAGAAATATCGAGCAGATAAAGAGATTGAAAGCGCATTTTCTGTCCGACAAGGAAGAGAAGCTCTTGTCGGAAGCCTCTTCGTTCACCAGCGATTTCCGTGAAATATTCATGATGTTCGACAATGCCGACGTAACCTTCGACAGCGTGTTCAACGAGCGCGGCGAAGAGGTGGAAATGTCGCACGGCGCGTATTCCGCGCTTTTGCAGAACAAAAACAGAAAGGTGAGGCGCGACGCCTTCCTCTCATGCTATAAGGCGTATTCCGGTCATATCAACTTTCTTGCGGCAAATTACTACGCCTACGTCAAGAAAAACGTGTTCGCCGCCAAGGTGAGGAATTTTGAAAATCCGCTTCAGAAAGCTCTGTACGGAGAGGAAATAACCGAAAAAGCTTACAAAACCTTGCTTTCTTCGGTGGAAGCAGGTCTGCCGAGACTGCACGATTATATGGCGCTCCGCAAAAAGCTTCTGGGCGGCGAGCTGAACATGTACGATATGTACGTTCCGCTTTTTAAGACGCATACGGCGTTTGAATACGACGAGGCGTATTCCGTCGTAGAACGGGCTCTCGCTCCGCTCGGCGGGCGTTACGGCGAGCTGCTTGAGAAGGCAAAACGCGAGAGGTGGCTGGACGTTTACGAAAACAAAGGCAAGAGGAGCGGCGCGTATTCCTGGG
>CAYXBO010000140.1:0-4020 GCA_964463195.1 uncultured Christensenellaceae bacterium
CCTGCTTCTATAAGCCTCGCAATGTATCCGTCTACAGCATGAAACGGTACGCCGCACATCGGAGCGCGTTCTTCAAGCCCGCAGTCGCGACCGGTAAGCGTTAAATCCAGCACTTTGGAAGCTGTTTCGGCATCCTCGAAAAACATTTCGTAAAAATCGCCCAAACGGTACATAACTATAGCTTCGCTGTACTCTTTTTTGAGCTCCACGTATTGCTTCATCATTGGAGAGAGTCCTTTCTCAGCCATCAGTCCACCACCTCACCGAACAAAGACGCCGAACGCGCCTCGTTTATCTTAACGTTTATAAACTTACCTAAAAGACTTTTGTCTGCTTTAAAAGTAACTAATCTTCCGCTTTCCGTTCTGCCGCATAGAGCCCCCTCGAATTTGGGGCTTACATCTTCCGCAAGAACCTCGTAGGTTCCTCCGATATAATTCTTGCTCTCCTCTTTGGTAATAGAGTTTTGAAGCGCAATCAGTCTCTTTATTCTGTTCTGCTTAATTTCGTACGGAATCTGTTCCATTTTTTCCGCAACCGTGCCTTTTCTGACGGAATAAATAAACGTAAAGGCATTTGAAAAACGGCATTTCTCAACCAAATCCATAGTTTCGGCAAAATCCTCTTCGGTTTCTCCCGGAAATCCTACCATGATATCGGTAGTAATACCTACGTTGGGAAGCTCTTTCTTTATTGTATCGACTAATTGAAGATACCGTTCCCGCGTATAACGGCGGTTCATGGCTTTAAGTATGGAATTGCTTCCGGCTTGAACGGGAAGATGGATGTTATTGCAAATATTCGGATATTTCCTGATAACTTCAATAACCTTTTCGTCAAAGTCCTTCGGGTGCGAGGTCATGAAACGCAGACGGAATTTATACGGAAGTGCGGCTATTTCGCCGATTAACCGCTTGAAATCCCAAGAACCGTCATCAAAAGGCCTATAGGAATTGACATTCTGCCCGAGCAAGGTGATTTCCTTATATCCTTTTTCGAGAAGCCCGCGAACCTCTTCGATAATTTTATTCGGGTCGCGGCTACGCTCCCTGCCTCTCACGAACGGAACGATACAATACGAACAGAAATTGTTGCAGCCGTACATAATATTCACCCAGGCGTTGGGCGTACTGGTACGTAAAATAGGCGTATCTTCCACGATTTCCGGTAAATTCAGATGCAGAACCTCGACGGTTTTTTTGCCGTTTTCCAATAAAACCGCTATTTTTTCACCTAAAGTATGAATGTTCGAGGTTCCGAGAACAATGTCTATAAACGGAAACTTCTTTTTGAGTTTTTCGGCTACGCCTTCTTGTTCGCTCATACAGCCGGCGACCACGACGATAAGGTTTTTATTTAGTTTTTTCAGCGGCTTAACTGCGCCTATCTGCCCCAATGCATGCTGTTCGGCAGTATCTCTTATGGCGCAGGTATTAAATACGATAATATCCGCATTTTCTTCATTTTCGGTAGGATTATAGCCTAAAGACGACAATATGCCGGCGATTTTCTCGCTTTCGTGTACGTTCATCTGGCAACCGAATGTTATTATCTTATAGTTCATATTAAATGTATTATATAATATAAAGTCTTTTTCGACAACTGTTATTCCTAAACCCGGAATAAATTTTACCTTCAAAAGCATACTAAACGACATGTCAGGGGTAAGCAAAAAAAACGTGCTGAAAAAAGCGGTTTTAATTATATTATCGATTTTTTTGTTGCTTTTTATCGTAGCGCTATCCATATTTTTTACAATTTATTTCAGCGTTTCCATAGACGCAAGCGCATATGAAAGCGACCTTCCGACCTTAAAGGTTTATTACGACGACGGCGTAGAAACGGTTGACCTGAGCATTCTCGGGCAAAAATACGCGACCTACGAGGAAATATCACCCTATATTATCGATGCGTTCATTGCAGTTGAGGATAAACGGTTTTTCAGTCATAACGGCGTTGATTACCGAAGACTTATCGGTGCAACCGTCAGCAATATAAAGGCCGGAAGCTTTAAGGAAGGCGGCTCGACAATTACCCAGCAGCTTATAAAAAACACCGAATTGGATTCGAGAAAGACTTTTACCCGCAAAATAAAAGAAATGCGGCTCGCGCATCAGCTGGAAAGAAAATTCGATAAAAAGCAGATTATCGAAAAATATCTCAACACCATCTATTTCAGTAACGGAATTTACGGTATTGCAACGGCTACTGAGCATATTTTCGGAAAAGCTCCCTCGGAAGTCACCCTGTCCGAAGCTGCGGTTTTAGCGGGACTTGTCAAAAATCCGCAGAAATACTCTCCTTTGAATTCGGTGGAAAACGCCGAGGCAAGGCGTAACGTTGTTTTAAAGCTTATGCTTGAACAGGAAAAAATAACCGAAAACGATTACAATATCGCCAAAACAGCCGAAATTGCGACCGTTGACAGACAGAATGCGGTAAACGGTGAAATCGCCTACCTTAACGAAGTAATTACAGAATGTGCGGAGCTTCTTCAGGTGAGCGAGAAAGAATTGCTTCGCTCCGGACTTTCCGTTTACACTTATCTCGATAAGGGCCTTCAACGTTATGCTTCTCAGTTGATTGCGGAAAACAACAGCGTTATTCCAACTTGTAATAACGGAAACAGTGCCGAATACGCTACTGTTATAGCTGATAATACCAGCGGCGGAATTAAAGCCGTTCTTAACAGCTCGGGAACAAGCCTGTCGGAAATAAGACGGCAACCTGGGTCAACTATAAAACCGTTTCTGAGTTATCTTCCAGCGGCGGAATATAACGGATATGCCCCGTCTACGCCTGTGAGCGATATTAAACGCGTTTTCGGTTCTTATGCACCTGAAAACTATAAAAAAATATATAAAGGCGACGTTTTACTTCGCGATGCGGTGGCATCAAGCAGTAATTCAGTAGCTCTGGAGCTTTCCTCTCAGGTCGGGCTTGAACGATGCAGACAGCTTGCTGAGGGATTGGGACTGCAATTCGATGAGGAAGACAATACGCTTCCGATAGTTTTAGGCGGAATGAGGCGCGGCGTTACAATGCCCGAGCTGTTAAGCGCTTATTTGACTTTGGCAAACTTAGGTGAATTTAAAACTCCACACTATATAAAAAGCGTGAAATCTGATACAAAAACGCTTTTTTCTGACACAAAAACCGCAAGCCGAGACAAAGTTATAAGTCCGGAGTCAGCGTATCTGGTAACCGAAATGCTTAAGTATACGGTAACTCACGGAACAGCCTCCAAGCTGTCGGCAATAGTCGGCGATGTAGCCGCAAAAACCGGTACCGTTGGCGTAAACGGCGGCAATGCGAACGCTGTTTGCGCGGCTTACACCCCTGCTTATACGGCGATATGCAGTGTTTATTCTATTGACAATAAGTCGGAAAACCTGCTTCCGGAAAAGGTAACCGGCGGCTCGTATCCGGCGTATATTTGCGCGCAATTACTGGAAAAAGCTGTTAAAACGCCCTCTTATTTCGATGTTCCGGACGAAATAGTAGAATTGGATATCGACAGCACGACTCTCAGGGAAGAAAGAGTTTTGAGGCTCGCAAACGAATTTATTCCCGAAGCCTTCAGACGAAGAGAGGTTTTTGCCGCGAAATTTGCACCTTCTGAGTTATCTGAACGCGGACTTATTCCGGATATAACGGATTTGCGGTTTACAACAACAGACTTCGGACCGCAAATTGAGTTCAGCGCAGACAGCTCGATACGATATAAAATCTACCGTAAATCGGCAAATCAAACGGAAATATTGCTTACCGAAATAAATTCCACAGGCGAAACCGTAACCTTTTTAGACTACGGAAACGAGGAAAGCGGTTACGTTTCGTACAAAATCGAAGCGGTAAATCAGTTCGGCGCAACAAAAGAATACAGCGGAGGCGTTATAGTGCTCGTCAGAAACGCCCCGCCATTACAAACTCGGTTTCCGCAATGGCTTTTTCGATAAGCTCTTCTATATTGGGAATTCTGGCTTCTGCTTTTTCGATAAGCTTGATATCCGGACGAAT
>CAYXBO010000141.1:0-3940 GCA_964463195.1 uncultured Christensenellaceae bacterium
TGCTTCGTTCCTCGCAATGACGGTGCAAGTTACTTCTTCACTAACTCCTACTAACCCCTCTAAGGGGTAATTGTGAGTAAAAAAGCACGTGTTTAATAAATTTTGGCTTCGATATCCTCTATTTCCCGAATATCCTTTAAAAGCGTCTCTTTCAGCTGCTTTTTGATTTCCTTGTATCTGCCGTCCTTTATCAGATTGTTATGCTGGGCTTTATCGACGGTGTTATCGTATAAAAATTCCTCCTTATAAACCTTGGAGGAGGCCTTTTTCATGCCTCTTGAAAACGGCTTCTTCACGCTGTAGGTGTACTTATCGGTAATAATCGCCCTGCCGAGCTGAGATTCGCTTATCTGCATGAATACGTGGTCGCGCCCTTTGTCCTGCGCCAGCATTCCGAGGATGCTCTTGCTCTGATATTCTTCGGGAATTTTTGCGTTTGCGAGGTCAAGGACGGTCGCGGTTAAATCCAGAAGGCTGACCATTCCGTCAAAGCGTTTGCCGATATACTTCCGGCATTGCTCGATTTTTCTCAGTCCGCCGCCGGTTAAAATCATAGGAATATGCGCGCTCGAATCGTGAGCGCTGCGTTTATATTCGGAATTCCTCGTCTTGAAATGGCAGCCGTGGTCGGAGGTGTAAATGATAACGGTATCCTCCCACAGTCCCTTGTCCTTCACCTTTTGCACTAAATCCGCAAAGTTCCGGTCGAGCCTTTTACAGCATGCGAGATAGTTTGCGTATTCTTTTTCGTAATTTCCGTTGAGCCCAACCAAATCCTCGGGATAAGGGCAGTCCCTGAACTCGTCCGCCGCGCCTTCTACGCACTGGAAAGTGTGCGCGGTGTTCTGATGGTGCGGTTCGAGCTGGGAAACCATTAAAAAGAAGGGTTTGTCGGCGTTATATCCTTCGATATAATCCATTGCATAACCGTTAATGCAATCGCTTCTGACCCCCTTGAAGTCCACTCTGTTGCCGTCTTTGTCGAACATGTACCCGCCGTTTACGTCAGACGTGAATTCCAGACAGTCGGCCGCAAGCCAACAGTCGTTATACCCTCCGCGTCGCGCCTCGGGAATAGCCGCTTTTTCCACGTTAAAACGCGGTTTTTCACCCATGACGTCGGAAGCTAAATGCCATTTGCCGATATAGGAGGTATTGTATCCGTTTCCGTTAAGAACTCTGGCAAGAGTGTCCGGATTGTCCGCATCCATCGAAACGCCGTTTATATGGCATCCGTTTTCGGACGCGTAAACGCCGGTCTGAATACAGGCTCTCGCCGGACCGCAAACCGGCTGGCAGGTGTAAGCGTTTTCAAAGAAAATGCTGTCGTCCGCCATGGCGGCGATATTAGGCGTAACCTTCTCGTTAATTGTGTCGAACCTTTGCTGGTCGCTGAAATAAAGTATAACGTTCACTTTTCCGCATCCTTTCTAAGTGGAATATATTATAATTATATCATTTTTTACCGTGCAGTTCAAGACCGCATTCCCTAATCTTTTGCGTTGCAATAAAAATAAATTTTTGGTATACTTTAACCGAGATAATTATGGCAACAACTGTGGATTTTATCGAATTCGTTACGGAACAGATACGCGGACGGTATGACGTGCGCTACAGAAAAATGTTCGGGGAATATATGGTTTACGTCAACGAAAAGCCGGTTTTACTCGTTTGCGACAACTGCGTTTTCGTCAAAAAGCTGCCGGAGCTTGCGGACTTAATGTCGGACGCGGAGGTGGGAATACCCTACGACGGCTCCAAAGAACACTATATCCTCGATATCGAAAATTCCGACCTCGTTGCGGAAACCGTCGGAATACTGGAGCGCATAACGCCCCTTCCGAAAAAGAAAAAGCGCTAGAGAGGCGAGATTATTTCTATCGAATATAATTGACGAAAGGCACTCATGCGTATATAATAATATCGCTCGGGGCGTGGCGCAGTTTGGTAGCGCGTACGGTTCGGGACCGTAAGGCCGCAAGTTCAAATCTTGTCGCCCCGACCAAAAAACGACGGCAATCCGCATAAGGGTTGCCGTCGTTTTAGATTATGTGTTAATCTTATATAGGAAGAACATACAAAAGGAGATTGAGGAATGTATATATTCAGCTTTTTTAAGTCGCTTTTACGCCCGCGACACATCCTCCCGACGCTTTACTTTTTAGTAAACTGCGCATTGGTTTTTCTGGTTTTCTACTATTTTATGCCGTTTGAACTTCATCCCGACCCCGCAACCAACGGCGTGATACTGGGACTTATCGGGCTGGGCGTCAACCTGTTTTTCATCATAATTTCCCTGAGCCCTCTCGGAGAAACGTTCTGGAGAATGCGAAACAACATACAAAAACAACCGACCGGAGCCGAGGAAAGCAGACGCTGGAGCATGGCATTGGATGTGTTTGAAGAGGTTAAAGCCCGCGCCGTTCGTGCAAGCAAAAGCGTGAGCGGTAAGGTGCAGCTTTATTATTCTCCGACGCAAGACGTAAACGCGTATGCGCTTGGGCACAGAACGGTAATTCTCACCCGCGGTATTCTGTTTGCCGACCCCGAATACCTGAAAGGCGTTCTGGCTCACGAGTTCGGTCACATTGCGCACGGCGACAGCGATTTGAAACTCGGAATAAACGTTTCAAACAGCATCTTAACGATATTTATGACTTTCGTTTCCATATTTGCCAACTTTATTATCGGTATCCTTGCCGGAACCGATAACGACATGGGTTACCTTCTCTATACCGTGTGCCGCATAGTTATCAACGTTATTATAATGGGAATTTTCAAGCTGTGGACGTTGCTCGGCGTTCTCCTCCTCAACATGAGCTCGAGAAAAGAGGAATTCCTCGCCGACGGCTTCGCCAAAGAATTGGGCTACGCCGAACAGTTGGCGCAATTTTTAAACGCCATTGACGGCAGCGGCTACAGAACGAATAAATTCGACCTTATGTTCCAAACGCATCCGGACACCGTTGACCGCTTGGCAAGCCTTGGGTTCAGAATGGCTTAATACTAAAGGATATTTTATAAATAAATGCGGGAATCTCTTTTGCAGAAGGTTTTTATTGCATTTTATAGTTAAAATAGAACTTTAATTAAAAAGGCTTTAATTTTATCATCAACACAAAGCAAACTCTTTTTACCATCTAAAAAATTAATTTGAATTGTATGAGTTCCTTTGCTTTTTGCGCTTAATCCCGCAAGCAATCCAATCGGTCCCAAAAGAAAAGCGCCAACAGCACCTCGTCCGACTGCACTTGCAGCACTTTTACGAGATTTTTCATCTATTATTTCGTACGATTCAACGGTTGATTTATTAATATCAATAGTGTTGTTCTGCATAAGCCAACCGCCATCTTCTAACAAAATTGACAAACTGTTGCCATTCTTGGTAATTGGTTTTCCTTCGTATTCCCCAGCAATTACAATATTTACTTTTGCCATACAATATTTATCTCCATCAACTATAATTTTGCATTCGCATTAAAAGTTTAACAAAAATAGGATGATGTGTCAACCGAAAGAATGATGCATAATCCTAATTATACAACAAATCCAAACTAAACTAAATATATGAAAACACTTAATGACGTAGTTGTAGAGAGAATATGCAAATATTTGGGCGAACAAAATCTCACTCAATACAAACTGTCTCAATTAAGCGGTGTGCCTTTTCCTACAATTAAAAGCATTATGCAACGTAGAACCAAAGGAATTTCATTAAAAACAATCATTATGCTTGCGCAAGGTTTTAATATAACGCCAAGTGAATTTATAAACGACGAGATGTTTTTAGCGGACAATTTAGACTTAGAATAAGCTATGAGAATATATTATCGCCGCGCAAACTTGCGAACATGCGCGGACGGGTTATACGGATATCTTTATTATACGCGGGGAACCTCTTTCCCCGCACCCCTTACTCATAATTACCCCTTAGAGGGGT
>CAYXBO010000142.1:0-3925 GCA_964463195.1 uncultured Christensenellaceae bacterium
ATTGAAAAGGAAATCGACACCAACGACGAAATAGACAAGCTCCGCCACAGCGCGACGAGCTCTCTCGGGGAAAGAAGCGACGTTATAGTAGTTGCGTCGGTTTCCTGCATATACGGTCTCGGCGCGCCGGAGGAATATTTCCGTCAGGTGATTTCCGTCCGCCCCGGCATGACTCTCGAAAGGGACGACCTCATTGACCGGCTGGTGGCGGTTCAGTACAAGAGGAGCGACGTTGATTTCGTGCGTTCGACCTTCAGGGTAAAGGGCGACGTGGTGGACATAATGCCGTCCAACCTCTCAACCGTCGGCGTGAGGGTGGAATTTTTCGGGGATACGGTGGAACGGATATGCGAATTCGACCCGACTACCGGAAAAACGGTATCCGTACTGGAGCATCTTGCGATATTCCCCGCGACGCACTATGTGGTTGCGGACGGAACTCTGGACGAGACGCTTAAGGAAATCGAAAAGGATATGGTCGACCGCGAGCAGTTCTTCAAAAGCTGCGGCAAGCTCATCGAGGCTCAGAGGATAAAGGAACGCGTGAGCTACGACATAGAGATGATAAAGGAAGTGGGATATACCAGCGGAATAGAGAACTACTCGCGTTATTTCGACGGAAGAGCTCCGGGGACGCCGCCGTTTACGCTTCTCGACTATTTCCCGAAGGATTTTCTTTTATTCGTGGACGAGAGCCACATAACTCTGCCGCAGATAAGAGGAATGTTCAACGGCGACCGCGCGAGAAAAACCAACCTTGTGGACTACGGCTTCCGGCTTCCGGCGGCGTTCGATAACCGACCGCTCAACTTCGAGGAGTTCAACAGCCACGTCCGGCAGATGATATGCATGAGCGCGACCCCGCAGGAATACGAGCTCAACGAAGCGGGCGGCGAAGTGGTGGAGCAGCTGATACGCCCGACGGGCTTGGTCGACCCCGAAATTTCCGTCAGACCGACGGCAAATCAGATAGACGATTTGCTTTCGGAAATCAACAAAACGGTGGCGGCAGGGGGGCGCGTTTTAGTCACGACTCTTACGAAAAAGATGGCGGAGAGCCTGACGCTTTATTTAAAGGAACGCCGTATAAAAACCAAATACATGCACAGCGACATCGTGGCTCTCGACCGCATTTCCATAATAACCGCCTTACGAAGCGGCGAGGTGGACGTACTGGTCGGAATAAACCTTCTGAGGGAAGGTCTCGACATGCCGGAGGTAAAGCTGGTTGCCATTTTAGACGCGGATAAGGAAGGGTTCTTGCGTTCCAAATCGAGCCTGATACAGACTGTCGGGCGCGCCGCAAGAAACGCTGAAGGTCGGGTTATAATGTACGCGGACACGATAACGGGCAGTATGCAGGGCGCGATAGACGAGACCAACAGGAGAAGGGAAACTCAAATTAAGTATAACGAACTCCACGGTATAGTACCCCAAACTATAAAAAAGGAAATCAAAAACACCATATCGATTACGAAAGCTGCGGACGACGGAAAGCCCGCAAAAGGAAGACAATCCAAGAAGGATATATACAAGGAAATCGACAGGCTGCGGGCTTTAATGAAGGTTGCGAGCAGTATGTACGATTTTGAACAGGCAATCATATTGAGAGACAAGATAGAGGAATTGAAGAAGCAGTTATGATGGATAAAATAGTAGTCAAAGGCGCAAAAGAGCATAACCTCAAAAACGTAGACGTAACCATTCCGCGGGACAAGCTGGTGGTGGTTACCGGACTTTCGGGAAGCGGCAAATCGTCGCTTGCCTTCGACACGGTTTTTGCCGAAGGTCAGAGGCGGTACGTGGAAAGCCTGTCGTCTTACGCTAGGCAGTTTTTGGGGCAGATGGATAAACCCAACGTGGAGAGCATAGACGGGCTGTCTCCGGCAATTTCCATTGACCAGAAGACCACTTCCAAAAACCCGCGTTCCACGGTCGGGACGGTTACCGAGATATACGACTACCTCCGACTTCTGTACGCGAGAATAGGCGTACCGCACTGTCCTAAATGCGGCAAGGAGATAAAGAGTATTTCCATTGACGAAATCGTCGACAGGGTTATGGAACACAAGGACGGACAGCGGCTGATAATTCTCGCGCCAGTTGTCCGAAGCAGAAAAGGGGAATATTCCAAGCAGCTCGAGAAGTATAAAAAGGACGGCTATCTGAGATTTAAGGTAGACGGCAATTATTACACCGCCGAGGATGAAATAAAGCTCGACAAGAAGCTGAAGCATTCCATATCGGTGGTCGTCGACCGTCTGGTTCTGAAGCGCGAGATAGGAAGGAGACTTTCCGACAGCTTAGAGCTTGCTCTGAAGCTTGCCGAGGGCTTGGTGACCGTCGATTACGACGGAGAAGAGGTATTGTATTCCACGCTTTATTCCTGCCCCGACTGCGACGTGAGCATTCCGGAGCTGACCCCCAGAATGTTTTCCTTCAACAGTCCCTTCGGCGCCTGTCCCGACTGCACGGGGTTGGGGTTCAAGAGTGAAATCGACATGTCGAAGCTCATAGTCGACGAAAATCTTTCCTTAAACGACGGCGCGCTGAAGGTCACCGGCTGGAATCTCGATTTCGGCAGTAAAATGGCGATAATGCAGCTGCGGGGTCTTGCGAAGAGGTACGGATTTTCCATGAACACTCCGTTCAAGGACCTGAGCGAGGAAGCCAAACAGAAGATATTCTACGGCACCGACGGCGAAAAGGTGGAAATGACCTACAGCGACAAGAGCGGTTACTCGCAATGGAACTGGGCGTTCGAGGGCGTAATTCCCAATCTTTTAAGGCGTTACAACGAAACGGAATCTGAGAGGATAAAGGTCGAGATAGAGAAGCTTATGACGGAAAAGACCTGCGACACCTGCGGCGGCAAGCGTTTAAAGCCCGAGGTGTTGGCGGTGACTGTCGGCGGCTTGAACATTTACGACGTAACCGCAATGCCGATAGAGCGGCTTGAGAAGTTTTTTGAAGCGCTTAAGCTCTCCCACCGCGACGAGATTATTGCGGAGCCCATAATGAAGGAGCTTCGCGCACGCGTGCGCTTCCTTATAGACGTAGGTCTCGGATACCTCACACTGGCTAGGGCGAGCGCAACGCTGTCCGGCGGCGAGTCCCAGAGAATACGTCTTGCGACGCAGATAGGAAGCGGACTTCGCGGCGTTCTTTACGTTTTGGATGAACCTAGTATCGGACTGCACCAGCGCGACAACGACAAGCTTTTGGCAACTCTCAAAAAGCTCCGCGACCTCGGCAACACGCTCATAGTCGTAGAGCACGACGAGGACACTATGCGTGCCGCCGACCACATAATAGATATAGGACCGGGCGCTGGAGTCAACGGCGGCGAGCTGGTGGCGGAAGGGACTGTAGACGACATAATAGCGTGCGAGCGTTCCATAACCGGAGCATACCTTTCGGGGCGTAAAAAAATAGACGTTCCGGAAGGAAGGAGAAAGCCTGACGGGCGCTGTATATCTGTCGTAGGCGCCAAGCAGAACAACCTTAAAAATATCAACGTGGATTTTCCGGTGGGACTCTTAACGGTCGTCACCGGAGTTTCCGGAAGCGGCAAATCCTCTTTAGTCAACGGCGTGCTTTATCCCTATCTCTCCAACCGCTTAAACGGCAGCACTCTTACCGAGGGAAGAGCCTCTGAAATAACCGGTCTGGAGCACGTCGATAAAATCATCCAAATCGACCAAAGTCCGATTGGGCGTACCCCACGCTCAAATCCGGCAACCTATACCGGCGTTTTCACGCCGATAAGGGAATTGTTTGCCAAAACTCAGGACGCCAAAGCGAGAGGGTACGGAGCGGGCAGATTCAGCTTCAACATAAAAGGCGGAAGATGCGAAAACTGCGGCGGCGACGGCGTTATAAAAATCGAAATGCACTTCCTTCCGGACGTCTACGTTCCCTGCGA
>CAYXBO010000143.1:0-3921 GCA_964463195.1 uncultured Christensenellaceae bacterium
GATTGCTTCGTTCCCATTCGTAGTTTCTGTATAGCGTTTATTACTACCCGTACGCATATACGCTTTTATTGATTTATAAGCAATATTAGTCCCTCATCAGATTTGCCAATGGCAAATTTGCGCAATGACGAATTAGTATCATATATAGCCTACATTTTTCAACGATAGAACTTATCATATTTATATGGAGGCGTAATATGAAACGGAATGAAATAATAAGAAAAACCGGCATTTGCGATTGCGGTGTATTATACGATATGACCATGACGGACGAATATCAGAGATTAAATTCTATATCCGGAGATATATATGCCGAATTTATGGACGCGATAAAAGATTGTCCGAAAATAGTTGAATTGTTTGAAAAATTCAAACTTGCCGAAATCGATTTACAAACAGAAGAGTTAGAAATATATTATTCAGAAGGGTTCAGGCTCGGAGTTCTTTTGGGTTTGGATATAGCAAATAAAGATAAATAAGAAAAGACAAAGCCGCAAACTTGAGCGAAACTTCGCGAGTTTGCGGCTTTAACTTCGTCTTTTTTTGGTACTTTTTTTCTTCGCAGAAAAAAAGTACAACAACAATTACTTAATAAACTTCTTATACCCTTTGCCGTACTGCATTTCGCGTGAGACGCGGGCGAGGGTTGCGGAAGAAATTTCGAGTTCTTCCGAGACCTGAGCGTAGGTTTTGCCTTCTTTTAAAAGCTCGGCGGCGCGAATACGCTGTGCCATCTGTTCGATTTCCTTATTGGTGCAAAGGTCGGCGAAAAACTCGCGGCAATCCTCCTGCGTTTTAAGGGAAAGAATGATATCGAACAGTCTTTCCGTCATCTGCTCCATATTTTCGGTGCTCATATTTCCTCCAAAGACTTTGCCAGAAACGCGCGGGTTTTATCGCTTTTCGGATTTCCGAAAACCTCGTCGGGGCTACCCTCTTCCTCTATCACGCCGTCCGCCATAAAGATTACCTTATCGGCGACGTTTTTGGCAAATTCCATTTCGTGCGTTACGACAATCATGGTCGTGTCACCCGATTTAAGAGAACGGATAACCTTTAAAACCTCGCCGGTAAGCTCGGGGTCCAGCGCGGAGGTCGGCTCGTCGAAGCAGAGAATATCGGGGTTTAAGGCAAGGGCACGGGCTATCGCCACGCGCTGACACTGACCGCCGGACAGCTCGCAGGGATAGGAATTTAATTTATCCGAAAGACCGACGCGGGCAATGAGCGCTTCTGCGTCGGCTTTATTCTTTTCGTAGAGCTCCGCGGCAAACTTTTTACGCTCCTTGGACGCAGCCACACGGTCTTTGAAGGTTTTGAGTTTACCTTCGGCTTTCTGCTGCTGTTTCATCTCCGAAACCCTGTCGAGGACCTGAAGGTCCATTGCAAGGCGCACATTTTTCAGCACGTTATAGTGCGGAAAGAGGTTAAAGTTCTGAAAAACCAGTCCGAAATGCAGCCTCTTTTCGCGGAGAGTTTTTGAGTTCTTTTTACTGTCGTCCGTACTGTCGAAGAGGGTTTCACCGTTTACGGAGAAATTGCCGCCGCCTGCGGTTTCCAAAAAGTTGAGGCACCGGAGAAGCGTGGTTTTGCCGCTTCCGGAGCTTCCGATTATCGCAAGAACCTCGCCCTTTTCGAGCGCGAAGGAAATCCCCTTTAAAACTTCGGTTTTGCCGAACGACTTTACTATATCGTTAACTTCCAAAAACGCCATAATTCTCACCCATGGAAATAATTGAGCTTCTTTTCGATATACCCGAATAAAAGCGTCAATCCGCCTACAAACAGCAGATAGAACACGCCGGTATAGAAAAGCGGCCAGATAAGGGCGCTTGCCATAAGCTTTTCGGCTTGCCAAATTATTTCCGTTACGGCGATAACGCGGACGAGCGCGGTATCTTTGACGAGCGTTATGACTTCGTTACTCATCGGCGGAACAATTCTTTTAATAACCTGCAAAAGAATAATGCGGAAGAAAATCTGCGTTTTGGTCATGCCGAGAACCTGTCCTGCCTCGTACTGCCCTTTGGGAATGCTTTCTATACCTCCGCGGAATATTTCCGAAAAGTAGCAGGCGTAGTTGATAACGAAGGCTATAATCGCCGCCATAAAACTGGAAGTAATCGGCGCGCCGAACACAAAGCCGGGGACGTAGAAAACTATAAACAGTTGCAGCATAAGAGGCACGCCGCGAATTATCCAAACAAAAGCTCTTACGACCGCACGGAGCGGCTTAATCTTCGACATAGAGCCGAAGGCAATGACCAAACCCAAGGGTAAAGCCATTGCCAACGTCAATAGGAAAATCAAACACGTGTTTCCGAAGCCGGTCAGTAATCTGAGAGTTACCGTCCAAAAACTCATAATTTGTCCTTTGTATCCTTATCTTATGCGCCGAAATCGGTAATAAGCACGCTCATTACTTCGTATTTGACAGCAATTTTCTGAAGCTCGCCTTCCTGAACAAGCGATTTGATTGCCGCGTTGACTTTAGCGGTGAAGTCGCTGTTCTTTCTGAAACCGATTGCATATTTCTCGCCTTCAATCTGAATTGCTTCGACAATCGCCAAATCGTCAAAATTGCCTTTTCCGACAACGCTCGAAGCAAGAGTTTTGTCGATGACTACGAAATCAACGTTACCGGATTTCAAATCGGTCAGAGTATCAATCTGGCTGTCTTTTTCGACAGAGAGAGTTGCTCCTACGCTTAAGGCGTAATCGGCACCCGCAGAACCGGATTCGACGGCGGCTTTCTTACCAGCCAACGCTTCGACGGTTCCGAGCTCTTCGACTCTCGACGTTTTCGCAACTACCACCTGGCAGTTGTTCATGTAGTAGTAGGACATGCTGACTTTGTCGCTTCTCGCGATTCCGTCGTCATCGGTGCAGTTTGCGGTGAAACCGTTCCAGATACAGTCGATTGCACCGGAAGAGAGCTCCGTATATTTCTGTCCCCATTTGATTTCTCTGAAACGGACCTCTAAACCGAGCTTATCCGCAACTGCCTGAGCGAATTCGGTATCGAATCCTGTCCAATTGTCGTTGTCGTCCTTGTAATTCATCGGCTTGGCAATGGTTACGCCGCAGACGAAATAACCTTTCTTCTCGATTTTCTTAGCGTCGGTAGTCGTGCAGCCTACGCAAGCGATAACGCAAGCAACGGTAAGCACGATTGCCATAACGGAAATTAAAACTTTCTTCATCGTTGTTCTCCTTGGTTTTTTTGATTGTGAAACCATTATACTTTATCACGCTAAAGCAGTAAAGCGTTTTGACGTAACTTTTCGGGAAATTACAAACTTTTTTTGAGAAAGCGACGCAAAACCGACGGATATTAAAAAATTTTTGTTAAAACCGTAACCGAAAACTCCCTTTCCACCTCAAGCTCCGGAAGAGCCTTTACCGAATTCAGGCGGTCGGGGGCGGTTTTATAGGCGTATGGGGTCATGCCGACGAGCTTTTCCACGTCGGAGCCGGAAACTGTAAAATGGGAGGATAGCACTTCCGAAAACTCCTCTTTAAAGCCCTCCGCCGCAAAAGTCTGCCTCTCGTTGAGATAAGGCTCGTCGTAAAGCTTAACTTTTAACGCATACAGATGTCTTTCGGCAGGGGTGACTATTATGAGTTTTCCGCCCTTATTTACCACGCGCGCGTATTCCTTAATAAATACGGGGGCGAACACGCAGAACACCGCGTCGAATTTCTCATCGTCAAACGGAAGCGCCGCGGCGGTTGCCACTGCATAACGCGCGGTTTTCAGGCGTTTGGCGGCAAAATCCACACCGGTTTTGGACAAATCCACGCCGTAAAGGCTGATATCCGGTTTTTTGGCGCAAAGTGCGCGGTCCAGCCACCCTTCGCCGGAGCAAAAGGTTTGCCCATTCTATCTTCATCTGCTCCAGGGGCTTCCCCAATAAGCAT
>CAYXBO010000144.1:0-3903 GCA_964463195.1 uncultured Christensenellaceae bacterium
CTCCTGCTCGGCCTTCAGTCTTTCGGCTTCCGCCTTCAGCTCGTCGAGAGCACGCTGTTTTTCCTCGATATCCGCGCGTAACGCGTCGAGACGCTGCTTCTCCTCGAGAGCGCGGAGACGCGCCTCTTCGGCAAGACGGGCGCGGTCGAGCTCTTCCTGAGCTATGCGCTCCAGCTCCTTGCGGCGGGCACGCTGCGCGTTTTCAGCCTCGATTTGCTCGGGGGTGCGCTGCTCGTAATAAGCCGCAAGAACGCGGTCGATAGCGTTATTGAGCATTTTAATCTCTTCGGGCGTAACCCTGTCTTCGTCGGGACGCTTGTAAAGCTTTTTGATTTCAAAGGGATAGAATTCCTTGTCGGGCTCGAACACCTGAAGCGGCTCTTCGGGCTCTTTCTCCTCTTCGACCTTCTCCTCGGGCTTTTCTTCAACCTTCTCTTCTTCGGTTTCCTCTTCTTTTTCCTCGGATTCCTTCGCCTCTTCGGGCTGCTCCTCAACTTTCTCTTCCTCGAACTTCTTATCCCAGTCGAAAAACTCGGAATTGTCGTCGGATTTACCCTGCAATGCCAGAGTTTCAAAGATGAAGGAATTGAGGGTAACGAGGTCGGTCAACGCGTTTATTGACGGGTCGTCCATAACTTTGACGGACTCCACCTCGTCCACGAGCTTGAAGCCTTCGTCGCGGTAGTTTTCGATAAATCCCCAAAGAACTAACGCCTTTTTGAAGTTGGGGTTTTTAAGAATAACGTTCGTTCTCTGAATAGGCGGACGAACGGGCGACGACGAAACCATCTGTTTGGCAAACGCGGAGCTTAAGAAGTCGGAAATAATGCGGTCGATTTTGGCGACGCGTTCGATATCGGACAGCTCGGCGTTTTTGGTATCCATCAACTCTTCAAAGGACATCTGCGCCATAACTTCGAGTTTAACGGACATTTTCTTATTATTGACCTTAAAATCGCTGTCCACCGACATTTCAAAAACGTCTTTCAATGCGCAAGCGGCCTTGATTTTTTCAAAGCGCTGCGTAACGAACTGCTTCAGATTTCTTAAAAGCGTATAAATGAAGCGGTTTTCGTAAATTTCAAAGGATTCCTCTTTGGAAATATTGAGAATTTTATTCGGCGTAACGTTCCCGCGTTTATCGACCTGCGCAATCATGTTGGTATGCTGAGCGAGGTGCTTGACGGACTCGGTGGAAATGGAACGCGCAAGAGAGATATCGACGATATCCTCTTCCTGAGTTATGAACTTACGGGGGTTACGGACGATAGCGTCGAGGTCGGGAATGCAGTCCTCGATAGCCTTGACCCAGGTCATATCGAGCACTTTTTTGTGCCATTTTTTGAAGGTATCTATGTTGTTTTTACCTTCTAAGACGCGTTTTTTATAATCGTTGTAGAACTTATCGTCCCTAAGCATAGAGACGATACGTTCGACGTAACCGAAATATTTAGCCTTATCAATGGAGTCAGCCATAGTATCTCCTTAATTAGAAGAGTTTTTTCAAGCGGTTGAGGTACTCTTTACATTCCGACATATTTTCCTCGCCGAAGTGTTCGTTGAGGTAATCTATGTAAGCGTCGATTTCGTCTCTTATGTAACCTAAGTTGAGCGATTCAAACTTTCTCAGTATTTTGTTGGCGAGAACGTAATCGAGACCGTCTATTTCGGTACCGCCGCAAGCGACGTATACTGGAACGAACTCGCGGAGCTGTTTAACGATACGGTTACCGAAGGCAAGTCGGAAATGCTCTATAACGTAATCGTCCATATCCTCGAACTTCTTAAGGTTTTCCTCGCTGACCTTATGTTCTTCCTGCGCCTTTTTGAAGAGGCTTTCGAGGTATTGGTAATCTATCGGGCAGGACTCTGTAAGCGGCGCGTCGAAGGCGGCGGCTTTGGAGTTAATGTTAATAGGCATACCACGGTCGTAAACCTTATCGGAAATGGCGAAGGTCGAGTCGTCGTTGTTTGCCGTTCCTACGAACCACATGTTCTGCGGAAGCTTGAAGCGCCCTTTTTCGACGTGTTTCGGGTCGGAGGGCCAGCCGGACGGAACGAGGTCGATAACCCACTGGTCTCTCGACGGCATTTCGAGAATGGAGAGCATTTCGGCGAAGTAATACTCGACACGGGCGATGTTCATTTCGTCGAGAACGGTTATGTAAACGTCGTTATTCCAGGTTGCCTCGTACATTTTCTTGAGAACCTCGGTTTCGTTGAAGCGCTTGGTAAATTCGTTGAAGTAACCGAAGAGCTCTGTACGGTCACGCCATGACGGCTGAACGGACGCGATAGTCGCGGGGTTCTGCAGGAAGTGCCCCAAGCACTCCGGAAGTGAGGTTTTACCTGTACCGGATATACCCTGAAGGATAAGCAGTCTCGAGGTAGCTAAGGACGAGAAGAACAAACGGACGATTTTGGGTTCGTAATAAAGCTTACGCCACGGTCTGTCGGGGTTGTTCGCCGCGTAGTTTCTGAACATATCGCAATACTGCTCGAGCGTATACGTGGAATTGTACTCTCTCGGCTGATAGTCCTCGGAAAGATAGTATGCGTCAACGTCGGAAAGTTTATAAAAACGGCTTTCACCCTCTTTGAGCTTTCCTTCCTCGCCGCCTTCGGCACCCGCCTCGTCTCCGCTTGAGCCGTCGCCGCCGAGACCGGAAACCGCACCGACCTTAAGACCGAGCAGTCTGTCCTTTTCCTGACTCATTTTGACGAGCTGGCGCTTTAAGGTTGCGATTTCGTCGATTAAATCCTGCGGAAGCACGTTATTGGACTTTCTTCTGAAGAACTTCCGGATAAAAATGACGAGGAACCATATAATCGCAACGAGCGCGGCAAGGATAAGAATCATTATAAAGACCGCCAAAGCGATTTCGCCGCCCGTAGCATTCGGGTGGTTTTTGAAAATGGTCACGTAGTTCGGAATATTGAACATATTCACGATTGACAGGAAAATGCCTAAGAAGCCGTTTCCGCCGACAAACTCTTTCAGAACCGCCGATAGTAATTCAGACACAGATTTATCCTCCCTCTGTTAGGTTGCGCAATCAAGACTGCGGGTCTTGATTATTCTTTTCCTTTTCGAGCTCTTTGCGAGCCTGTTCTCTTGCCTCTTCACGGATTTTGGCAAGCTCTTCTTCGTACACGCGTGCGCGCACACGTTCCTCTTCTAATATACGCGCGCGTTCCTCGTTCATAAGTCTCTCGCGCTCCTCGGGGGACAGCCCGCCGGACATGGAAGCCGCAGTCGCCGTAACGGTTTGGGTAACCGATTTAGCCTGCTCTTCCTGCTGGCGCTTAATGAGCGCGTCGATTGCCGCCTGAACGTCCGCCGCTTTTTCGGCTTTTAACCTCTCTTCGGTCTTATCCATCTTATTCTTGAGAATTGCGCGGATAAAGAAGAACAGGTTTACAAGGAACAGAATTGCCAGCGGCAGCACTATGCAGAGTAAAAACTGCGTGGGCTGCTTGAGCCAGTCCATAGCCTTTCCGAAGCCGGAAATTTTCGACCCCGTCCAGACGCCTTTGATGTCCGACGATGTAAAACGGCTGGGGTTTCCGTCGGGGTCTCTATCCACGGACAGGTTAGCGTCACCCTGCAGAATATATCTCGCATTCGCGCCCTCTCCAATCACCTCGACGATGCGGTGGGTGTTCAGAACGTGAGAGGTACTGCCGGACGGCATCATGAATACGGTAACTACGTCGCCGACGCTGAACGTTCTATCCGGATTTTTCTCCGCATTATGAGCTTTTACGACGATGAGGTCACCCTGCGCGAACCCCGACCACTCGGTATGCTCCTTATAAAAATCGGCGTTTCCGTCCATAGAACCCGACTGAACCGTCATAAACGCCAACCCGAACAGCGGGTCTGCGGGCAGCTCGTCACGG
>CAYXBO010000145.1:0-3883 GCA_964463195.1 uncultured Christensenellaceae bacterium
GTATCTATATCGTCGAATGCGTTCTGGTGCAAAAAGTCCTCTCTTATAATCTTCGCCGTTTCCATGGTAAGTCTGTCTTTCGACGAGAGAGCGTCCGCACCGACGAGCCTTACTATCTCGTCCAAAGCCGCCTCTTCCTGAAGCACCGTCATTACGAATTGGCGGAGTTTAACGAAGTCCGCTTTGACGTTCTCCGTATACCAATCACGCATTTTATCCGCATACAGCGAATAGCTCACGAGCCAGTCTATCGCGGGGAAGTGGCGCTTATATGCGAGCGACGCGCTCAGTCCCCAAAATACTTTTACGATTCTGAGAGTTGCCTGCGATACGGGTTCGCTGAGGTCGCCGCCGGGGGGCGACACCGCGCCTATTGCCGTAACCGAGCCGGTTTTATTGCCCGAGCCCAAAAGTCTTACAATTCCCGCCCTCTCGTAGAATTCCGCAAGACGGCTTGCAAGGTATGCGGGATAGCCCTCGTCGCCGGGCATTTCCTCAAGACGACCGCTCATCTCTCTCAAGGCCTCCGCCCAACGCGAAGACGAGTCCGCCATAATCGCTACGTTGTAGCCCATATCTCTGAAGTATTCGGCAATGGTTATACCCGTGTATATGGACGCCTCGCGCGCCGCAACGGGCATATCCGAAGTGTTCGCGATAAGTACGGTTCTCTTCATTATAGGCTCGCCCGATTTCGGGTCTTTGAGTTCGGGGAATTCGTTTAAAACGTCGGTCATCTCGTTGCCGCGTTCGCCGCAGCCGACGTAAACGATTATGTCCGCGTCCGCCCATTTTGCAAGCTGGTGCTGAACTACGGTTTTACCGCTTCCGAACGGTCCAGGGACGGATGCAACGCCGCCGCGCGCTATAGGAAACAGCGTGTCTATAACCCTTTGTCCGGTCACCATCGGGGTAACCGGAGGCATTTTCTCGAGATAGGGACGGCCGCGTCTTACGGGCCATTTCTGAAGCATGGAAAGCTCTCTTACGCCGCTTCCGGTCTTCACCTTGCAAACCACGAAATCGATAGTCACTTCGCCGCCGGTTATAAAGGTAACCTCGCCGTTTACCCCCTTAGGCACCATAATATAGTGGCGAACCGAAGAGGTTTCGTCAACGTATCCTATAAAGTCGCCCTCGGAGACTGTCTGTCCCACCTCGACGGTCGGGATAAAATTCCACTTTTTGGCGTGGTCGAGAGCTTTTATATCGATACCGCGCGTTATTCTCTCGCCGCCGACCCTTCTCATAACCTCCAAAGGTCTCTGTATTCCGTCGAAAATACTTTCGATAAGACCGGGGGCAAGCTCGACGGTCAACGGTTCTCCGGTGTTGAAAACCTCGTCGCCGGTGCCAAGTCCGCTGGTTTCTTCGTAAACCTCTATGGACGCCTTGTCTCCGCGCATTTCGATTATCTCGCCGATAAGGCGCTTTTCACTGACGCGGACGACGTCGAACATCTTTGCGTCAGCCATGTTTTCGGCAACAATAAGCGGTCCGGAAACCTTGATAACTCTGCCGTTTTTCTGCATTTTCACTTCCTCGCTATTTGAATATTATATCGGAGCCTATGGCTTTTTCTACGTCTTTTCTGATGCCTTCCATTCCTATTCCAGTGGAGCCAGTTGCGGACGGAACGGGGATTACTATAGGATACGCGCGCGTTTTGTAGCGCTCTAAAAGTTCCCTGAGACTTTCCGCCCACTGTTCCGTGACGAAGATAACCTTGTAGCTTCTCGCAAGCGTTTTGAGGGTGTCGTAGGCCTCGTCACCGGTGGTTACCGGAAACGCCGCAACGCCCAGCGCCCTGAATCCCAAAACGGAATCGGAATCTCCTATTATGGCAACGTTCTTATCTCGCATAAATCTGCCTCAATCTGACCTTCATTTCCTCTTTCGGCAAGCGGTTTTTGATGGCGGAGAGAATAACTCCGACCGTCTTTATCTCCATTTCCTTGCCGAACACGAAATAAGCAAGCGGAGCGTCGGAAAACATATCGTAACGCGCGTCCGCAATTCTCTTAAACAGCATATCGTCGAGGTTTCTTTCAACCGCCGCAAGGTCGTCGGAGCCGCCTTGGAACAATACCGAAATTCTGCTTCCCTTAAGCACCGTATTCAAGGCGTTATCCTCTCCGAAAACCTTGATATACGCATCCAAACCGATGCTTCCGCCATCGATAAACAGCTCTTTAAAGCGTTTTTCGGATATTTTTGCACGCTTTACGCGAATAAACGTCACGGCGTTTTTGCCGTCTATCAAGTCGGTAAAATGCTCCTTAACCAACTTGGAACGGCTCTTTTTCGCCCGTCTCATTACTTCCTTAAAATACGCCCTGTCAAGGGTTATATCGACCGCCGACGGCGTTTCCGGACGTTTCCCGAGAAGGATTTCGACCGCTTCGTTGATTTCTGCGGACAGCCCTTCGGGTTTTGCCCCCGAAACCGCCGATTTCAGAGCCTCGACGTCGTAAACGCCGCCTGCTACCGTATCTCCGTCCGCTCCGAAAAACTCCTTTTTCAAGAGGATTTTCAAATTGAGATAGTCTTTTATAAGATAAAAGCACTCTATCCCCGAGCCCGCCGGCGCAACGCTTTTTACAAACGCCGCCGAAGCCTCTCTTTCACGCTCCAGCATCTCCGGATAGTTTTCCGGATGCTGCGGAACGAAGTTCTGTCCGTACCCCGATTCGGTAAGAATTCTCACCGCCGCTGCAATATCCGGCGCGTCGGTAAGCCTTACTATCTTATCGGCGGACAGCATACTGGATTCGTGAGCTTTGGTCGCGGCGTTGGCGTACAGCATTCCGTCAATCACGGGCAAACAACCTCCGACCTATTTCGGCTTCGTGTTCTTCGCGGAACTCCGAAAGCTCCACCTCGAACGTCATATTTTTGTCTGCGTTTTTGCCGCGGAGAATGACTCCTCCGTCGAAATCGCCGTATTCCTTAGAAAGTTTAATCTTCAAACCGGTTTCTTTGGCAATTTCTTCTATAAACGACGACGGCAACCTCTTTTTATCTGCTTTCGACAACGTAACCTCGTCACCGTCTTCCGCCGTTTTTGCAATCATTGCGCGAACGAGTTCGCGATATTCGGCGTCGGGTAAATTGAGAAGCGATTTTTTCGCGGCTGCGAAAACCTCGTCGACGATTTCGGCTTTAACCGCGGAAATCATCTTCTTTCCGTCCATTTCCGCAACCGTCATACGCCTCGCGACGGTATCGGCGGTGTTTTTGGTAGCCATGGCTTTAGCTCCCGCTAAATCCTCTTTGGCTTTTTCTTTGGCAGAATGAACGAGGTCGGCGGCTTTTAAGCGCGCGTCTCTTACGACCGCTTCGGATTTGGCGGTTGCTTCGCTTTTCAGTTTTCCGATAAGTTTCTGATAACCTTCCATGTCTTTACCGAATTAAAGTGCAAACCACACGAGCAGGAAGGATACGAGAAGAGCCAGAACGGCGTAGGTCTCGACCATAACGCCCATAAGAATGGCTTTGCCCATTTCTTCCTCGCGTTTTGCAAGAAGCGCCATACCGGACACGACGACCTTCGACTGGTAAATTGCCGAGAAGAAACCGACGATACCGATAGGCAGGCAGCCGGCGAAGATTCCCCAGCCCTGCGCGTCGGTCAGCGCTACGAGTCCGCTGAAAAGTCCGACCTTGATGAACGCGATGAACGCGATAAGCAATCCGTAAATTCCCTGAGTCGCCGGAAGAAGCTGAAGAACCAGGAGTTTGGAGAATTTATCGGGATCTTCCGCGGTAATACCTGCTGCGGCCTGACCCGCTTTGCTGACGCCGATTGCCGAACCGATGCCCGCGAGTGCCGCGGCGATTGCCGCTCCGAAAAATGCTATAAAAGTACCCGTTGTCATATTAG
>CAYXBO010000146.1:0-3873 GCA_964463195.1 uncultured Christensenellaceae bacterium
CCACACCTGTAAAAGTGTATATAAAGATACCCGAAAGGTTCAAAAATATCGACGACCTCACCGTCGAAGGACTGGGTAACCTCTCGGGCGCAGGTATAAACTTCAGCAGAGAGGGCGATTATATCACCTTCTATACCACCATTTCCGGCGAAATCGTCTTCTCGGTCAGCGAATTCCCGTACGGAATTCTGTTTATCGGAATGGCGTTACTGGTTCTTGTATTCGGATTTATCGCAATAAGACTTCTCGACCCCGCGCGGCACAAGCTGGGAGTTAAAACCACCCGCCGTTACGACGCGGTCAAAGCCGAAACCGCGAGATACAGTGAGCTCAAGAGACAGGCGGAAGCCAAGCCGCCGAAGGCTTCTACGACTTCGGCTTCCAAGAGCTCGCCGCAGGTCAAAAAGAAGAAATGACAGCAAAATATAAGAGTTTTACGGTAATAATAACCATACTTTTAATGGCGGTCGCGGCAATATTTGCCGTGACTTCGCATATAGAAGCTGCGGCGTACGCGGTGTCGGATACCGTGGTCGAAACCGATTATTTCGATATTTTAAAGCCCGAAGGACTGGAAAACCAAAGGCAGTTTGCCGTGTCCGAAGGTAAGGAATATCTTGAAGAAAATCCGCTTTTGTTCAGGCTCGTGCCGAACGGCGGAAGAAGGTATTCCGCAGTATCTTATACCGACGGCGACACGGGAGAGACGCTCAATGCCGAAGAGGCGGACGGAAAATTTCTCATAAAACTGAGATACAACGAGCTTTACACCTTTTATCTCACCGAAGACGGCGCGGAAAAAACCGTAGAGGTCAATCTCGACAACCGCAATCTTTTCGATTTGACGGCTCCGGTCGTCGATTTTTCCAAAACCGCATTTTCCTACAAGTCGGGGGAGACCAATCTGAACGTTTATATTAACGACGCGGTTTCCTCGAGAAGACATATTACCGCAAAAAGCGGCATAAAAAGGGTGACGGTTACCGCAAAGAACATCGCGGAGCCCCTTTTTGAAAAGAGCGATTACGGCGAGGGCACCGGAACGGGTAACGACGGTTTTCATATTGAGATACCGTCGGTTAAACAACAGAACGGGGATATTACCGCGGAGATTGAGGACCACGCCGGACACGTCGTCGTAATTTCCGTAGTTGTTTGGAGCGATACCGTCAAAAGCAACGCCAGAGATATGCTGTCCCGTGCGGATGCGGTTTTAGGGAAAGAGGTCGGCGAAGTGGGGCTTAACGACAGACTGAAGAACAAGCTCACAACCGCTATCGACAGACTGAACGCACTGCTTAACGACGAAAATTCCGCGTCTTTGCAGATAAGAGAGGCGACGACCTCTCTCGGCACAGTCAAGGAGGAAGCGGAAAACGCCTTCAAAACCGCGAGCGGCAGAGCGTATTCAAGCATAGACGAAACTCTTCTTTTCAGCGTCGACGGCGAAGAATATCTGTACGGTGGAGAGGTTTTCCTTTCCAATAGAAAGACCACCGATTATTACGGCGCGGCAAAATTCGGCGACGAGGTGACGGTTAATCTCACCATAAAGCAGAGCACCGCTAAGTCGTACGTTGAAAGAGAGGGGCTGTCCGCTCCCGAGAAGTTTTATGCGTTTATCGAATACCACGTGAGTCTCACCGTCAACGGAGAGGAAAAAACCGCGGAAAAGCCGTTTTTTATGACCGTATCCAAAACCGACGAATACGTTTCTCCGATACTGTTTGCGCCGTCGGGCGGCGGTTACGCAACAGCAGAATGTCAGTCGTCTTCGGGGTGGATAAGGTTCGAGGTTTCGGAAAACGGCGTATATACCGCATTCTTAAAGAAACAGAATTCCTTCCCCTGGTGGGCGATAATGCTTATCGTTATCGGCGGGGTGGCGGTTGTCGCGGTAACGGTAGTCGTGACGGTTGTCGTAATCAAAAAGGTACGCGCCAAAAAATTGACTTAATACGGGTTGTTTGATATAATATACGTTAGTTTTGAGAGTATGACCATGAAAGACGGAAAGATTTTTACAATTCCCAATCTGTTGACGCTTTTAAGGATAATTTCGGTTCCGATTTATACCTATTTTCTCATTGCCTCGAAGGGCACTGATTTGACATACGTATATATTGCTTTCGGAATTCTCGTCGCCTCCGCTTCAACGGACTTATTCGACGGCTATATTGCGAGAAGGTTCAATCAGGTCAGCGATTTAGGGAAGCTTTTAGACCCCGTCGCCGACAAGCTTATGAGCGTTGCGGCTCTCATAGGTCTCACCGTTATAGGCTACATTCATTGGGCTTTTGTCGCTCTCATAGCTTTTAAGGAAGGAATGCAGCTTCTTTTCGGGCTGTTCCTTTTAAAAAAGAAAATTATCGTCCCCGCAAATATTTTCGGAAAAATCGCCATGTGGGCGCTGTCTTTAGGCATTATGCTGGCGTTTTTCCATCCCGTTATGGCGGAATACGTCTTCCACCTCGACTGGATTGTGCTGGGGATTGGCGTAGCTATTGCATTCACGGCGTTCGTAAATTACGCCATTATTTACTTCAAAAAACTTAAAGCCGCAAAAGAGGGCGCCGACGACGCTCCTATTTCAGGCAACGGAGAAAACGAAAATGGACAAGACTTATAATCCTTCCGAATTTGAACACGACATTTATACCGAATGGGAACAGAACGGTTACTTCAGAGCTGAAGTCGATAAGAGCAAAAAACCGTTCACCATCGTTATGCCGCCGCCGAACATTACCGGACAGCTTCATATGGGACACGCCCTCGACAATACCGTTCAGGACGTTATAATAAGACACAAGAGAATGCAGGGCTTTTCCGCGCTGTGGCTCCCCGGAACCGACCACGCTTCCATTGCGACGGAGGTTAAAATAGTCGAGAAAATCAAAAAGGAAGAGGGTAAAACCAAGCTCGATATCGGGCGCGAGGAGTTTTTGAAGCGCGCGTTCGACTGGAAAAAACAGTACGGCGGAAGAATCGTTACTCAGCTCCGTAAGCTCGGTTCCTCCTGCGACTGGTCGAGAGAGGCGTTCACGATGGACGAGCTCTGCTCCAAAGCCGTCAAAGAGGTTTTCGTAAAGCTCTACAACGAAGGGCTTATTTACCGCGGCGACCGTATAATCAACTGGTGCCCGAGCTGTAAAACCGCTTTGTCTGACGCCGAAGTGGAATACGAAGAGAAGGCTTCCCACCTCTGGCATATCCGTTATCCTTACGCCGACGGCAGCGGTTATCTCGTAATCGCCACCACGCGTCCGGAAACTCTTCTCGGTGACACTGCCGTTGCGGTCAATCCCAACGACGAAAGACTAAAGGACAAAATCGGCAAGACGCTCATTCTGCCGCTTGTCAATAAGGAAATTCCCATTATCGGCGACGATTACGTAGAAATCGGGTTCGGAACGGGCGCCGTCAAAATCACCCCCGCACACGACCCCAACGACTTCGAGGTAGGTCTCAGGCACAACCTCGAGGTTATCCGCATAATGGACGACGGCGGAGTTATAAACGAAAACGGCGGTAAGTACGCCGGACTTACGAGAGAAGTTGCCCGCGAAAAAATCGTCGCGGATTTGGAAGTATTGGGGCTCATGGAGAAAATCGAGGACTATACCCACAACGTAGGTCAGTGCTACCGTTGCGGAACGGTCGTCGAGCCTATCGTTTCCAAGCAGTGGTTCGTCAGAATGGAGCCTCTCGCCAAACCTGCAATCGAAGTGGTTAAAAACGGCAAAACCACCTTTATTCCCGACAGATTTTCCAAGATATATTTCAATTGGATGGAAAATATCCGCGACTGGTGTATTTCCCGTCAGCTCTGGTGGGGTCACCGTATCCCCGCGTACTACTGCGAGGAGTGCGGCG
>CAYXBO010000147.1:0-3872 GCA_964463195.1 uncultured Christensenellaceae bacterium
GGCGTATCTCGTTGCCTATCTTTTTGAAAAGTATGATGACACGCGAAATTTTGAATCCGCCTGCCGTCGAGCCGGCGCAAGCTCCGCAAAACATCAAAAGCACCAATACGGCTCGTGCGAGCATAGGCCACTGCGCAAAATCTGTCGTGGCGTAGCCTGTAGTAGTTACAACCGAAGAAACCTGAAATACGGAAAGCCTTAAAACCTCGCCGAAGTTTTCATACATCGGATAGATAGAATAACAAACTACGGCTACGCTTACAATAACTATTGCGAAATACGTCCGGAGCTCTTCACTCGAAAACGCAAGTCTGAACTTTCGGATAAGCACGAGATAAAACAGATTGAAGTTAATGCCAAATAAAAGCATGAAAATGGCTATCACCCATTGCAAATACGGATTGTAGCTTGCTATACTGTCCGCCTTAACTCCGAATCCTCCCGTGCCTGCCGTTCCGAACGCATGTACTACGCTTTCAAAAAACGACATTCCGCCGCATAGCAGAAATACAATCATAACCACGGTCAAAACGACGTATATAATATACAATATCATTGCCGTATTTTTTGTTTTCGGAACCAATTTATCTACGGCAGGTCCCGGCATTTCGGCGCGCATAACGTTCATAGACCTGTCGGGCGACTTCTGCGCCACAGCCAATATAAACACCAAAATTCCCATTCCGCCAATCCAATGCGTAAAACTGCGCCAGAAAAGCAAACCTTTGCTTAAAGACGGAACGTCCGACAATATCGATGCACCCGTAGTAGTAAAGCCGCTCACGGTTTCAAAAAGCGCGTCGACAAACGACGGTATTTCGCGCGAGATTACAAACGGCAACGCTCCTATTACGGATACTATCAGCCACGCCATACTGACCGTTATAAATCCTTCTTTCGCATAAAATATCGTGCTTTTCGGCTTGAACACAAGTATAAAAACATAAGCCATTGCGAGCGCAATAGCGGCAGAGATAAGTAACGCGACGACACATTTATATTCGCCGTATACGAGGGATACGATGACGGGCAACAAAAGCATTATACATATGACGCGAAGCACTCTGCCCACCGTATAAAAAATCATGCGGTAATTCATGCTTTTTTACCGCCTATAACTTCGGTAAGGCTATACACCGAGCGGTTTTTAGCAATAAGTATAACCTTGTCTCCTACCTGTATGGTATCGTCGCCGCCCGGAATAATCTTTTTATCTTCGCGAATTATTCCCGCGACCAAAACTCCCGGCTTGAATTTAAGCTGTTTAAGCGGCACGTTGCAGAACGGAAACGACTCTAAAACGGTAAATTCCAATCCCTCGGCTTTACCGTTCATCAGACTGTAAAGCTTCTCTATTTCACTGCCTGTGGAAATCTGCAAAGAACGCGCATAGCGAACCAAAATGTCGGCTACCGTCTTTTGCGGCGTCACTATACATTCAAGTCCGAGTTTTTCCGCAAGCGTTGACAATTCACCTCGGTTGACTTTTGCAATTACTTTAGGAACGTTGCGAGACATCGCATAGAACGAAATCAATATGTTTTTCTCGTCTTTGCCGGTGAGTGCAACGAGCGCGTCGGTGTGGTCTAATCCCTCTTCCGCGAGCAAATCCCCGCTCATTCCGTCGCCGTAAATTACGTCGGCTTTCGGAAAACGCGCGCAAATGTCATCTGCGCGCTCCTTGTTTTGCTCGATTACCTTAACGGCTATTCTGCGCCGCAAGAGAATTTCGATGAGATAGTGCGCCAGAGTTCCCGCGCCGAGAATAATAACGCTTTTGATTTGTTTATTTACAAGTCCAAGCATTTTAAGAACCGAAGTCGTGTTCTCTTCGGATATTATAAGACCGACTTTATCCCCTGCTTGCAACTCAAAATCGCCATGCGGAATAAACATATCGTCTCCCCTGACAACGGCGCAGACGAGAAAATCGGCTTTGTACTTCTTGCGCAAATCAATAAGCTTAGCGCCGTCCATTACCGAATCCTCGCGAACGGACAACTCTACCATATCGAATCCGTGATTACCGAAAGTTTCAACTTTACTCGCTCCCGGCAGCTTCAGAAGATTATATATTGCTTGCGCAGTGCGTTTTTCGGGATTTATCGCAATAGACAGCTCAAGCTGATTTTTCATAAAAATAAAACTGTCGTCGTTATTGCCGGCATTTCTAATCCTTGCTACAGTGTTCTTAGCGCCCATGCGCTTAGCAGCAAAGCATGCTAGCATGTTGAGCTCGTCCGAACTCGTTACAGCGATAAAAATATCTGCTTTTGCGACCTTTGCTTCTTTCAGTCTCTCATGCTCTGTGCCGTTTCCGCAAATTGCCATCACGTCATACAAATTAGAAACTTCGGCTATGACGGACGAATCTACGTCTATCGCAGTAACATCATGTTTTTCTTTTATCAAGTTAGCTATTATTGTTTTCCCTATTTTTCCGCAGCCAACCACAACTATATTCATAAAACTTTTTCTCCGCCGGACAAATCGCCCGCAAGTTTAATTGTCAATATTTTACTATTTACAAAGCTTTTAGTCAAATCAATATCAGAAAAGCTCTGATATCCTTGATAAACGGCGCTATAAAAACGACAATAAGATTTTCTCGCCAAGCAATTTTAAATTTTACGGGATAAAACAACAACTGAATACTTTTACGGCGTTCACGCAAAACCGAGTGAACGCTTTTTTATGCATTGCGAAAAGAGTCGCTTTAAATAAACAGAATCCATATGGGAAGTTTGGTTTACCGAATGGGGTTGTGTTTTTTTTGCGCGCCTGAGGACCGGCGAATCGCCGGATTCGCAAAATTGCCGCAGGCAATTCCGATAGCGGAAACACTTATTCGTTGAGAGCTGACAACTACTCCGCAACAAAGGATTTAACGTACGCTTCGGAATTTAGTCCTATTACGATAAAGGCTATTTCCATAAGTACGATTCCTATAAAAGCTCCTGCGATAATATTTGTCAGAGCTATTGCCGACAGGACCAATACCGCCGCCAGAAGGAAGATTATTACGTTCGTTAAAAACAGTTGAAATATATTTTTTACGTTTACGACTTGTTTGATATCAACCTTTTTCCAGGCATGAACAATATAAGCTTCAAGGAGTGAAACAAACCCGAACAACAGTATAGAAACGAGAGTTGAAATAAATACGCTCGGTTGCCAGACGGATACGAGCCATAGGCATAAGGCAACGAGAGTTGACGAAAGTAAAGAATCTATAAACGAATTGAGAAAATACTTCCACAACGCGCGTCTCGCTATGTTTCTGCGTATAAGCCACCTCGTCAGGAAAAATCCGCCTATAAGTCCGAGAATAAGGAATATTATCACGACTGCAAAATATGCTACCAAATCGTGAGTGAAAGTATTTACAGCCGCCGAAAGTTGCACAGTGTAGACTTCCGTGCTTTCCACGAACGAGCTTACGCACGAGTTCAGCGTTTGCATAGGCCAGTCGCTTCCGAGCATCGTTTTTACAGAGTTTAACGGGTCGCCCCAATTCAATGCCCGAACTGCCGAAAACAGACTGTCTTTTATTACGGAAAAATCAATAGTAATATCGCTCAATATCGTCTGAACGTCGTTTGCAAGAGTAGATATTGACGATATTACCCCCGGAATAAGCACCGATAAGCCGAGAATTAAGCCGAGCGCAAGGGTTCCGAGCGGCGTAAAGAAGTATTTCAGATTTTTGAAAAAGTTTATTATACCCTGTTTAATCATTGTCGGTAACCCCTTTAATTCAGATATAGTTTATCGTCAACATAACGATTTTAAGGCAGACCCAATTATAACATCAGGACTGCCTTATATGCTACTGTTTGCTATATAACGACAAGTTTATTACTTTGTTCTTT
>CAYXBO010000148.1:0-3798 GCA_964463195.1 uncultured Christensenellaceae bacterium
GGGAAAGGAAGCCGTCGTAGCCGATTTTACGGAGCTCGGAAACGGCTTCTTTTATCGGGAAATCGCCGTAACCGACCAGCTTATAGGTCAGTTCTCCGTCGTCCATTTTGCTGTCTTTGATGTGGACGTACTTGATATATTTGGAGAGATTTTTAACGCTCGTCGCAACGGGCTCGCGATTAAAACGGTACGGGTGGTTGACGTCCCAGAGAGCGCCCTTATTCTTACTTGCTATACCGTCCAAAAACGACGCAAGAACCGCAGTGTCGGCAAAAATTCCGTTGGTTTCGAGAAGAGGAGTTATTTCTCTTTTCTCCCCGTAAACGCAGAGCTTTTCGTAAACCTCTTTGGCAACCTCCAGGTCTCCGCCCTCGTTGTAGGGCTTGCCGGTAGGCATAACGCGCACGAATTTGGCACCCAGCTTTTCGGCGAGGTCGATATATGCCTTCACCTCTTTTTCCGCCGCTTCCTTGTCGCTCGGCACCGCGATGCATGCGTTGGAAGAAACGCAGCTTATAACGATACGGTTGTCGTGCAGCATTTTTTTGGTATTGGCGAGGTTCGCCTGAGAAAACTCCTCGATTGCGGGAGCGTAAAGCTCGTTGCCGATACCTCTGATTTCCACGCCGTCGTACTTGAAATCCTTGGCGGTGGTAACCACGTCTTTTAGCGTCCAGTTGGGGCAAGCTACAGTAGAAAAAGCCGTTTTCATCATAAAAATCCCTCCTTAAATTATGCGGTAACGACCGATGCGTCCTCTTGAAGCTTCAGAAGCTCTATTGCCTCTTCTCTCATCTTGTACTTCTGAATTTTACCTGCGGCGTTCTGCGGGAAAGCGTTGACGAAACGCACGTATTTAGGCGTTTTATGTCTCGCCATATGGTCTTTGACGTAATCCTTGATTTCGTCTTCGGTAGCCGTCTCGCCGTTTTTCAGAATGATAACCGCCATAACCTCTTCGCCGTACTGCTTGGACGGAACGCCTATAACCTGAACGTCCTTGACCTTCGGGTGGGTGTAGAGGAAGTCCTCGAGCTCCTTCGGATAAATGTTTTCGCCGCCGCGGATAATCATATCCTTGATACGTCCGACGACCTTGAAATAACCGTCCTTATCGACCGTGCAGAGGTCTCCGGAATGCAGCCAGCCGTCCTTGTCAATCGCCTGCTCGGTGGCGGAGGGCAGATTGTAGTAACCCTTCATGATATTGTAACCGCGGGCAACGAATTCGCCGGGGGTATCCGGAGGCAAATCCTCTCCGGTTTCGGGGTCGACGATTTTGCACTCCACTCCGGGGAAGGCGCGGCCGACGGTGTTCACGCGAGCCTCAAGGCTGTCGTCCGTCGTGGTCATGGTGCATCCGGGGGAGGCTTCGGTCTGACCGAAAACTATGACTATATCTCTCATACCCATGAGGGTATTGACCTGTTTCATAACCTCGACCGGACAAGGCGAGCCTGCCATAATACCCGTTCTCAAAGCGAACTTTCTGCCGGCAAACGTAGGATGCTCGAGCATGGCTATGAACATGGTCGGAACTCCGTGAACCGCGGTGCACTGTTCTCTTTCGAGGGTATCCAGAACCTTGGCGGGTCTGAAGTAATCGACGGGAACCATCATGGTCGCATGGGTTATGCTCGCCATTGTCGCGAGAACCAATCCGAAGCAGTGGAAGAACGGAACGGTAATACAAAGTCTGTCCTCTTCGGTAAATTTCATTCCGTCGCCGATAGTCTTGCCGTTGTTTAAAATGTTGTAGTGGGTAAGCATGACGCCCTTCGGGAAACCGGTGGTTCCGGAGGTATACTGCATATTGATGACGTCGTGCGGGTCCAAGCTGTCCATAACCGCCTGAAGCTCTTTGTCGGAAACCGATTTGCCGAGCTCCTTCAAGCGGTCGAACCAAAGCATGCCGGCGGGAAGCTTCTCCTGCTCACCCGCGTAAACCACGCGTTCGAGAACGGGGAAGCGCTCCGAAGAAATCTTTCCGGCGTGAGCGTTTTTAAGGTCGGGAATAAGCTCGTTCATTATGGCGACGTAATCGCTGTCCTTAAAGCCGTCGATAAGAACGAGAGCCTTCGTATCGCTCTGCTTAAGAAGGAATTCCGCTTCGTAAATCTTGTAGTTGGTGTTGACTGTTACCAGAACGGCGCCAATTTTCGCAGCGGAAAAGAGCGTCAGAAGCCATTCTTTGACGTTCGTCGCCCATATCGCGATGTGGTCGCCTTTTTTAATTCCCAACGAGAGCCAACCTTTGGCGATTGCTTCCGCCTCCGCGTTGAGCTCTCTCCAGGTAAGTCGAAAACCACTGTCAGAGTATTTTAGTGCCACCCTATCGGGGTAGTTTTTTGCGTTGATTGCCAGTTGCTGACCCAAAGTTATATTGAGCATTTCCATTTTAGGGGACCTCCTTTCAGTGATTTTTTATTTGGGTTTTTGGTATATTTAATCGTCTTTTACGTTGACGGTTAAAAATCTGTTTATATCGAAGAACGAATAAGGCTCTTCATCTGTCGGCGGATAAGCGATAAAGCTCATCGTCTCCTTGGTGGTCGGGTGCGTAAAACGCAATCGGTACGCCCAGAGAGCCAGCTCCGTGCGCCCTTTCGCGTCGCCGTATTTGTGGTCGCCGTACAAGGGATGTCCGGCGGTTGCCATCTGAATTCTTATCTGATGCGCGCGCCCCGTCTCAAGGTCTACGTCCGCAAGCGCGTATTTCCCGTCCGTCGTCCAATCGAGGATTTTATAGGAAAGAACGGCTTTTTTAGCGCCTTCCGTCGTCATAGGAACAACGCGGACCTTGTTCTTTTCGTTATCCTTTAAAAGATAATTGGTAAGCGTCGCCCTCTTCTCTCTCGGAACACCCGATATAATCGCAAGGTAACGCTTTTCTATCGTGTGGTTTCTTATGGCTTCCGAAAGTCTTTCCGCGGCTTTTGTGGTCTTTGCGAAAACCATGACCCCGCCCGCAGGTCTGTCCAGACGGTGAACCAGCCCGAGATACGCCTTGCCGGGTTTGTTTTTGGAATCCACGAGATACTGCTTCATCATATCCAGCAAATTCCCGTCTCCGGTTTCGTCTGCGGCTACGGGAATACCGCGCGGCTTGACCACCACGAGTATATGATTATCTTCATGCAATATAGCAATGTCACGATAAGTCATGCCGCAAACCCTTTAAGCGATTTATTTCTAATAATTATATTGCATTGTTTGCGCGCGTGTCAAATATTCTGACGCCACTATTTTCCGAATTTAAATATTATATTCACTTGTTATTTGCGGTGTTTTTCTATAACATAATTATTGAAGACCCGACAATCAAACGAACGGAGGAAATACCGTGTTGCCTATTATAAAAACTTTGGAAAAACCCTTCGCAATCTGCAAGGTCGCAGAGCTTACCGGCGCGGAGCTCGGCGTAAACAACGTATTCGTCGCAAAAACCTCTGATGAAATTTCCGTTGTCACCGAAGAGGAAAATCTTCCCGAGAACGCAACCGAAAAAAGTCTCGGATGGCGGGGCTTCGTAATCGCCGGACAACTCGACTTTTCCCTCGTAGGAATTCTTGCCGGCATAACCTCCACCCTCGCGGAAAACGGCATCCCCGTTTTTGCGGTATCCACCTTCGACACCGACTATTTCTTTGTAAAATCCGAGAATTTCGAGAAAACGGCAACCGCTTTAACAACTTCGGGATACCTTTTTTGTTAAAATTATAAGTGGATATTTTGTTTAAAGTCTGGATTGCTTTGTCGCTACGCTCCGCGCAATGACGAAACCATTTACTTTTTCAC
>CAYXBO010000149.1:0-3668 GCA_964463195.1 uncultured Christensenellaceae bacterium
CCGTTCCGGTCGTATTGTATCCCGATAGCTGGAATTTCAAATCGGAACCGGTGTACGTTTGAGTGGTGTTCGCAACTGTAGGAACAGTCAGCTTCTTATAACCGATACTTATGTTACATTTTTTGGTATTTTCGTCTTTTATAATATAGTTTCCGTCAGCGTAAGCAGTCGTATCCGTTGCAGACTTAACGAGAACCGCCTGTGCGGTATAGGTTCCGCGCAAAGTTGGAAGCGTACTTCCGATTACATTTACAGCCGTGGCACTCGGGTCGGACGGCTGTCCGAAAAACCTTGTTGAAACTTCAGGTGCATCGGCGAATAAGTCGGTAGAAGTGATTTTCGGCGCAGTATATGTTCCCGTACTTGCATTATATGACGGCGCGCTAACCTCTATTTCTTTCGGTTTTATGATAAATTTGAACCACCGCGTTTGGTCATCCTCTCTATGCGCCGCGTCTGAAGTATCAGCAGTCCCCGCAAATTTCGGCTTTCGTCGGTCTTGCTCCTCCTTAATCTGCGCCGGAGTCAGTCCCAACCTTGAGCCTTCATCCGCCACCTCATCGTTAATTGCTTTAATCCAATTGTCAGTTATTTTTGCCTTAGCCCAATACGTTCCTGCATTTTGCAATCCGGTAACCGCCGCTCCTTTATCGTCGTAATACGTCATCTCAACGTAATTATCCGTGCGGTCATACCATTCGGGTTCATACCAAGCAGCCTTAGTTTTATCCGCTGTATAAACAGATTTTACAGTTTGAGCAGTATTGTTGTAAACGGTGGTTACATCCGTAGGATTCGCAATCGAAATCCCCTCGCCTGCGACTTTTGAAATATTTAAATGCAGTGCTGGACGGACATAAAATTTACTCGTCACTACTTGGTACCAAGAACTGCCGGAAAATATTCCTGAAAGATAAGCGTACTGCTGATTATTATAATCTCCGGTTCTCAACCAAGAAGTTGATTCGACAACCGTGTCCATATTCTCAATTCCCCATAAACTTACATTACGGTCAGCATTTGGGGTATGTTTTCCTACTTCAGTGAGTGACGGTAACCATAAATAGTCATTAATCCAATCAAAATAATTATCTTTAGCAATAGCTTCGTTTTGATTTATCGATGAATTCTTAAACCAACTGGAGTAACCAAAGTTCACCCAGTTAGTGTCCGGTCCGCTATTATCGGCACCCCAAGCTTCGTTAAGGCAAAGGTTAAATTTATGTTGTGCAGAGGCTGCCGCCCATATTGCATTTTCGCGCTGTTGATAAATAACGTCTTTCGGAGCCACCAAATAATCCGTTAAACTTCTGTTTCCAATCGTTTTTTTGGACATTGTGAATTGCGCAAACATATGATTTGCTCTGCTTGTTTGCGTGCCGGATAAATTAGTACCGTTAGTTGAATAAGCGGCGCCGGTGTCTCCACCGCCATTCAGAGCGTCAACACGGACTCTACTGGTTGAATACATTTCTGCCGGATAGTTTTGTGAAGTACTGGAAGATGTATATTCATTCCATTTGACTGAAATTTCAGAACCGCTTTCTTTAGCGTTATCTGTCATCCACAAAGTTGCAATCAAGTCGTTGTTTCCGACTGTTGTATTAGTCGTGAGATACATAACGTACCAACTATAACCGCCGAACTCCAAAATTATCGGGTCTCCGTCGTTGGCAGTCAGAATTTGACCATAATCCATTGATTTGACTTGAGTAGATAAAGCAGAGGAATCAATCGTCGGGTCGATTACCGCACCGGACCTGCTACCGTAGCCTTGAACGGTGCTTGTAGAAGTGTTGACTTTATTATACGCATCTATATATGAGTTGCTGACTCCGCCGGTGATTGCATTGTATAATTTGCCCAGAACCCGTTGGTCAAAAATGTTAGTAGAAAGATTCTGATATCCTGAATATGTAAGCGAACCTATCGAGCCGCCGCCGGTAGCTGCAAAAGCAGTGTTATTTTCGAGGCACCCCCCCCCCAGGGGGTTTGCGGGTGCAAAGGAAATTACCGTACCGAAAAGCACTGCAATTATTGCAGTTATGGTTAGAATTATTGTAAATGTGACTTTCCTTGCAGTCTTCATACCTTGCTTTTGTATCCTTTATATAGCGCAATACGCCAATTATACATATTTATTTTAATACCAAAAATCCAATCCGTCAACCCTTTTCCCCTTCACAGTTTTTTCCACCGTCATTGCGCGGAGCGTAGCGACAAAACAATCCGGTCATTCGTAGCCCCGCCCGCAACGAAAAAACGGCGCGTTTTAGCACCGTTTTCACAATTCTTCATCTTTTTTCACTATCCCCTATTCTTTTCTACCGTCTGCCAACAATCTCGAATTGCTCTGTTGCAATACCCTCAATTGCGATTTCGCCATATCGTTCAATCTCTTTAACCGTTCGCTCTGCTCAAGGTTCTGTTCGATTAGGATTGCATTGTAGCTTTCCATATTAGCAATTACCAAAAGCTGCTCTATAGTTGCGTAATCCCGCATGTTTCCCTTAAGCGTCGGGTTTTCCGTACGCCACTCCGCTGCCGTTTTGCCGAATAACGCCACGTTCAATAAATCCGCCTCGTCCGCATATACGTACTTTAACTGCTCTACCGTCAGCGTCGGAACTATATTTTCCTTTATCGCGTCCGTATGTATCACATAGTTTACCTTCGCCAGCTCGCGTTTGCTGTTCCACTCAAGCTCTTTCTGCTCTTCGATTTTTAACCTTTGAAATTCCTTGATAAGATATAATTCAAATTCGACCGATATCCAACTGGCAAACTTAAACGCTATGTCCCTGTGAGCGTACGTTCCGCCATACCTGCCCGTTTTGGAAATAAGTCCTATAGCGTTAGTCTTTTCCACCCAATCCTGCGCCGTCAATACAAACGAGTTTTCTCCGGATTTATTTTTAATGTTACCGAATTCGGTTACATTAAAATCAGGATTGTTTAGCGTTTCCCATAAACCCAAATACTGTATCGTCGAATAGTTTCGGAGCCAATGAGCAAGAACTATTCCGGAATGTTGCGGGTTTTTGGCTTTCGCCATATCTGTCAGACAAATATAATCTTCTTCATTTAGGCGTTGATATCTTACGCTTATATCTTTAACTGTCACTTCTTTGTTTGCCATATAAATTTCTCCGCAGTCGGTTAATAAATTTATTATACCGCAAAACGCCAAAATACACAAGGATACAAAAAGAAGCGGCGCAGAAATGCGCCGCTTCTGATTTATTATCCGTTATCTTAAAAACTAACTCTCAAGCGTTTAGTATCAACTAAAACTATGGTCTCCGAAGGAGCTGCTTCTCTCTCCGGAACTTCTTTAGCTTCCGTCCGCACTTCTTCACTCTTCACTATTACTTCTTCACTTAGTGCTAGCGTTACGACAATCTCTTCTGCCTCGCCATCTTCTGACTCTGCGCTAAGCGCTTGCGCTGTAGCGGTTTTCAGGATGAGGTTTTCGTAGATGTCGAAGGAGCCGAGGGTGTAGGCGTTCAGCTGTGCCTTGTCTACCGTAGTGATGTCTCCGTCGTCGTCAATGTCGCCGGCAAGAAGCTTGGCTCCCGCTAAATCCAGCGTTCCGAGGGAGTAAGCATTCAATTGGGCTTTGTCTACCGTAGTTATATCTCCGTCACCGTCTACGTCGCCGAGTACGG
>CAYXBO010000150.1:0-3622 GCA_964463195.1 uncultured Christensenellaceae bacterium
GCCAAATACATTAAGGACCACAACGGCGTGGAAGTTTCGCCCGATTCCATTTTCGACGTTCAGGTAAAGAGACTGCACGAGTATAAGAGACAGCTTCTCAACGTGCTGAACATCATGGATCTTTACAACCGCTTAAAGGACAATCCCGATCTCGATATCGTTCCGAGAACCTTCATTTTCGGAGCAAAAGCGGCTTCCAGCTACTATATGGCGAAACAGATTATCAGACTTATCTGCATGCTTTCCGACGTTATCAACAACGACGAGAGCATTAAGGGCAAAATCAAAGTGGTGTTCCTTGAGAACTACCGCGTAAGCCTCGCCGAGATTATTATGCCGGCGTCCGAAGTCAGCGAACAGATTTCCATTGCCGGTAAAGAGGCGAGCGGAACGGGTAACATGAAGTTCATGATAAACGGCGCGGTTACGATGGGAACGGAAGACGGCGCAAACGTCGAAATCCACGAGAGAGTGGGCGACGAAAACATCTTCATCTTCGGACTTCGCGCAAACGAGGTCGAGGACCTATGGAGAAGGGGTTACCACCCGACCAACCTCTATTCGAGCGACGCGCGTATCAAGAGAATTATCGACCAGATGCGCGGTGAAATCGGCGGAGTTTGCTTCCAGGAGGTTGCGGACGCGCTGACTATCGGCAACGGCGGTCAGGCAGACCCGTATATGTGCTTGCAGGATTTCGCATCCTACGTAGAGTGTCAGAACATGCTCGACAAAGCATACCGCGATATCTACAGATGGGGCAGAATGAGCATAGTCAACACCGCAAAAGCAGGATTTTTTGCGGCGGACCGCTCGGTCGAGGAATATGCTAAGCGCATATGGCAATTGAAGAAAGTCAAATAACGGCGGTACGTAAACTTGATTAAATTCAATTCCAGAGATACTGAGTATAAAAAACCGTTCGGCGCGGTAAAAGTCGGCGAGAAGGTCAGCATAACCTTCCCCGTAAGAAAAAGCATCTGCGCCAAAACGGTGGTTCTCGTGTACCGTGACAACTTCGGCTCCGGAGACGTGCATAAGCTTTTGAAAAAAACGGCTTCCGACGGAGATTTCGACGTCTTTACGCTGTCGTTTTCCTACGGCAAAGAGGGAGTATATTGGTACCGTTTCGAGATTAAAACCGAGGACGGAACCACGCTTTACGTAGGACGCGAGGGCGGCGGACGCGCAATAATCGGCGAGTGGTTGCCCGAATGGCAGCAGACGGTATATAAAAAGAATTTCAAGACGCCCGATTACCTTAAGGGCGGAGTGATTTATCAGATTTTCCCCGACCGCTTTAAAAAGGAAGGGAATTCCGCCGACCCCAAATACGGAGTTAAAAAGCAATGGCACGAGCCGTTGACTTTGGTCGACCCAGACGGAGTTTACCGCGCAAACGACTTTTACGGCGGAAACGTAAAGGGCGTTATATCCAAGCTCGATTATCTTTCCGAGCTCGGCGTTACGGCAATCTACTTCAACCCTATATTCCTGTCCTACTCCAATCACCGTTACGACACCGCAGATTACATGAAGATAGACCCGGTGTTCGGAACCGAAGAGGAGTTTGCCGGGCTCATAAAAAAAGCCGAAAAGAAAGGAATTTCCATAATTCTCGACGGCGTTTTCAACCATACGGGCGCGGACAGTATTTATTTTAACCGTTTCAACCACTTCCCGACGCTCGGCGCGTATCAGGGCAAGAACAGTCCCTATTACGACTGGTTTACTTTTCAGCGCTTCCCCGACGAGTACACCTGCTGGTGGGGGTGCACCAACGTTCCTACCGTCAGGCGCGACGCGGAGGGGTATCGCAACCTAATCGCCGGAGAGGGCGGAGTTATTGAAAAATGGACGAAAATGGGCGTGAAAGGCTGGAGACTGGACGTCGTGGACGAGCTGTCCGACGATTTCGTCGTGAGAATTCGCGAGCGGCTGAAGAGTATCGACCCCAACGCCGTTCTTATCGGAGAGGTTTGGGAGGACGCTTCCACTAAAGTAAGCTATTCCGAAAAGCGCAACTACTTATTCGGCGACGAGCTCGACGGCGTAATGAATTATCCTTATAAAAACGCAGTTTTGTCGCTTATTGCAACGGGCAATGCGGACGCTTTTATAGAAAACGTTATGACCATTGCCGAAAATTATCCCAAAGAGGTGCTCGACTGCTCGATGACCCTTATCGGTACGCACGACACCGTTCGCGCAATGAACGCTTTGGGCAACACCTCGGGCGCCGAGTTTATATCTAAAGCCGATAAACAGCGGTTCAGAATGAGCGGCGAACTGTACTGCTACGCACGCGACAGACTGATGGCGGGCAGCGCGGTGCAATTCTTTCTCCCAGGTGTTCCTACCGTTTATTACGGTGACGAAATCGGAATGCAGGGCTTTGAGGACCCGCTTAACCGCGAGCCCATGCCGGAGCAGGGCGACGAAATGATACTTGAGCATTACAAAACGCTCGGCGCGGTTCGTAAAAAATACAGAAAGGATTTTGCCGGCGGTTTTGAAATAATCAAGCATATCGGTTATCTTGAAATCAAGCGCGGAAGAGTTTCTCTTCTTATAAACGTAGGACGTGACACCGCGCATTTCGGCGAGGAACGCAAAGAGTTCGTGAGCGGAGGCTTTATCTCGGAGCTCCCTCCGATGCGCACGGCGATAGTTATAGAAACAGAAAATCAAGGAGAATGAAATGACGGCTTTTGACGTGGAATTAGTGGGTAAAATCGGTTCGATGGCGCTCATTAACAAAAGGTTTAACGACATTGATTACAACGTAATTGCGAGGATTTCCGGCGAGCTTCGCCCCGGCTATATTTGGGTCACCTCGGGTGCTACCGAAATCGGTCGTCTCGATTATCTCAAAAGAAACGGCGTCGCTCTCGACGAAAACGACGAGGACGCAAAAGCCGACTACAGCTCGCAGGGGCAGGCAATTCTCATGGCGAATTACCGCAATTTCGTGAATGCCAAGTACAGTATCCGTCAGATTCTCGTCGAGCATCAGCATTTCAACGACCCCAAAAAGCGTGAGCGTCTCCGTCAGTCGCTCATTCGCGCGGGACAGCAGAACGCTATTCCGATTATCAACTATAACGACGCGGTTTCCTACGACGAAAACCGTAAGCTGGAAATCGCCGAGCTCCGTTCCAAAAACAGTAAAGTCGTGGAGTGTATCGACAACGACGAAACCGCCGCGCAGATTGCCATACTTACCAAACCTAAGTATCTTTTGTTGTTAACTTCTGTAGACGGAATATTTACGGACGTAAACGACCAAAATTCCCTCGTTAAAGAAATAGCCGGTGCAAATGACGATGAACTTCTTCAGAATATCGCTTATTATCAGAATTTTTGCGACGGTTCTTCGCGGAAGGGTGCCAACGGCGCGCGCGCAAAGCTCGAGTATATCAAGGAAGCCGCCGTTCAGGGAACCACCGTCTTTATCGCCTCTTCCCAGTACAGCATTAAAGACATCCTCTCCGGCAAAGCCCCTAGAACGGTTATTCATAAACGTTAATGTTCTTTTTTCTGCGAAGAAAAAAGAACCAAAAAAGACGAAGTTAAAGCCGCAAACTCGCGATACTCGCTCAAGTTTGCGGCTTTTGTCTTT
>CAYXBO010000151.1:0-3599 GCA_964463195.1 uncultured Christensenellaceae bacterium
GTTATCGGCACGCTCGTTCCCTCTCAGGGCAACCAGACGGCGGAGCTTAGAGCCGAAAAGCTGGAGGTTCTCGGCGTATCGCCGACCGATTATCCTCTTCAGAAAAAGAGACATTCTCTGGAGTTTCTGAGAACTATCGCGCACCTCAGAGCCAGAACCAACACCTTCAACGCGGTTTTCCGCGTGAGAAACGCGCTGTCTAAAGCCGTTCACGACTTCTTTCAGGGAAGGGGCTTTACCTACGTTCATACGCCGATAATTACCGGAAGCGACTGCGAGGGCGCTGGAGAAATATTCAGAGTGACTACGCTTCCCTTAGGCGCGAAGGATACCAATTATAAAAACGACTTTTTCGGCAAGAAAGCCGGATTAACCGTCAGCGGTCAGCTCGAGGGCGAGGCAATGGCAATGGCGCTCGGAAAAATTTATACCTTCGGACCGACGTTCCGCGCCGAAAATTCCAACACTCCCCGCCACGCTGCGGAGTTTTGGCAGATTGAGCCGGAAGTTGCGTTCGCCGACCTCTACGACATTATAGACCTTGCCCGTGATATGGTTAAATACATAGTCAAAGCGACCGTCGAAGCCTGCCCCGAGGAATTCGCCTTCTTTGAAAAACACTATGAGGCGGGACTCATGGCGAAGCTCAAGAACGTCATCGATTCCGATTTCGTCGTGTTGGACTACGGCAAGGCTATCGAAATCCTTAAAGAAAGCGGCAAGAAGTTCGATTATAAAGTGGATTGGGGTACCGACCTGCAGACCGAGCACGAGCGCTACATAGTTGACGAGGTCTACAAGAAGCCCGTATTTATCGTCAATTACCCCAAGGAAATCAAGTCGTTCTACATGAAGCTCAATCCGGACGGCAAAACCGTCGCGTCTACCGACCTGCTTGTTCCCGGCGTAGGCGAGATTATCGGCGCGTCGCAGAGAGAGGACGACTTCGACCTGCTCGACAAGCGCATAAAAGAGCTCGGCATGAATATGGAAGACTACTGGTGGTATATGGATTTGCGCCGTTTCGGTTCCGCGCCGCACAGCGGCTTCGGCTTAGGTCTCGAGCGCATGCTCATGTATATCACAGGAATGACCAACATCAGGGACGTGGAGCTTTTCCCGCGGACCAAAGACAATCTGGAGTTTTAAGCTATGAAAAAATACAATCCAAGCGTTATTGAAAAGAAGTGGCAGGACTATTGGTACGGAAACCAAGTTTTCAAGACCACCGAAGACAGCGAAAAACCTAAGTTTTACGGACTTATCGAATTTCCGTATCCCTCCGGCGCAGGGCTGCACGTAGGACATATCCGCGCGTTTTCCTCAATGGAAATCGTTACCCGCAAAAAGCGCATGGAAGGCTACAACGTGCTCTTCCCGATAGGCTACGACGCCTTCGGACTGCCTACCGAAAACTACGCCATTAAGACCGGCAGGCACCCGAGAGAGGTGACGAACGAGAATATCAAGAAGTTCGAGGAGCAGCTGAAGACCGTCGGCTATTCCTTCGACTTCTCGAGAACGGTCGACACCACCGACCCCGATTACTACCACTGGACGCAGTGGATATTCCTTCAGATGTTCAAAAAGGGGCTTGCCTATAAGTCCACCACGACGGTAAACTTCTGTCCCAGCTGTAAGGTCGTTCTCGCCAACGAAGAGAGCCAGAACGGCGTTTGCGACCGCTGCGGAAGTCAGGTCGTTCAGAAGGAAAAGGACGTTTGGTTCCTGAAGATAAGAGCCTACGCCGACAGACTGCTGAAAAATCTCGAGGGGCTCGACTTCCCCGAAAAAATCAAAACAGAGCAGATTAACTGGATAGGTAAATCCGAAGGCGCGGAAGTGACCTTCAGCTTAAAATCCAAGTCCAAAGACGGCTCTCTTACGGTTTACACGACCCGTCCCGATACGCTTTTCGGCGCGACCTTTCTGGTCGTCGCTCCCGAGCATCCGCTCGTAAAAGAGTTCGCCGCGGACATAGAGAACACGGCGGAGGTTCAGGATTATATCGAGTCCGCCAAGTCGAAGAAGGAGTTCGACCGCCTCTTTATGAGTAAGGACAAAACCGGCGTGAAGCTTGCGGGCGTCAAGGCAATCAACCCCATTAACGGCGCAGAGCTTCCCGTTTTTATCGCGGACTACGTTCTGATGGGCTACGGAACGGGCGCCATCATGGCAGTTCCCGCGCACGACGAAAGAGACTACGACTTCGCTAAAAAGTTCAATCTTCCTATAATCGAAGTCATAAAAGGCGGCGATATTTCCAAGGAAGCTTTCGTCTCGAAATCGAACGATACGACCATGGTAAACAGCGGTTTCTTAAACGGGCTCACCGTTAAAGAAGCCATTAAAAAGATGATTTCGTATCTCGAAGAGAACGGAATGGGAACCCGAAAGACCGATTTTAAGATGAAGGACTGGGCGTTTAACCGTCAGAGATATTGGGGCGAGCCCATCCCGATTGTCAACTGCGAGAAGTGCGGACAGGTTCCGCTCGACGAAAAAGACCTGCCGCTTTTGCTTCCCGAAATGCAGAACATAACGCCGTCCGACGACGGACAGAGCCCGCTTGCAAAGGCTAAGGATTGGGTGGAGACCACCTGTCCCAAGTGCGGCGGAAAAGCCTACCGCGAAACCGACACCATGCCGCAGTGGGCGGGTAGCAGCTGGTATTTCCTGCGCTATATGAGCCCCAAATATTCAGGCGGAGTGGTCGACCCCGAAGCATACAAATACTGGGGACAGGTCGACTGGTACAACGGCGGAATGGAGCACGTTACCCGTCACCTTATCTATTCGAGATTTTGGAATATGTTCCTCTACGATATCGGCGTGGTCGATTTCGAGGAGCCTTATAAAAAGCGTTCCGCGCAGGGACTTATCCTCGGTGCGGACGGAGAGAAAATGTCCAAGTCCCGCGGCAACGTAGTCAACCCCGACGACGTGGTTAAGGAATTCGGCGCAGATACGCTCCGTACCTTTATTGCCTTTATCGGCGATTACGGTCAGCCCGCGCCTTGGTCGGAGGACGGTATACGCGGAGCATGGCGTTTCCTGAACCGCGTCTGGAACCTCGGCGATATGGTAAAGGACGAGCCCTCGTCCGTCAATATGGACGCTCTCATTAAAAAGGTCAGCGAGGACTACGATTCGCTCAAGTTCAACACCGCAATCGCTCAGATGATGACGGTAATAAACGAGTTCTATAAACGCGGGTTCGTAACCCCCTCAGAGCTCAGAACGTTGCTCATTCTCTTAAACCCCATAGCGCCCCATATTACAGAGGAAATGTATGAGACGCTTTTCGGACAAATCCTCTCCAATGAGAGTTGGCCGAAGTTCGACCCCGCAAAGCTCGTCGCAGACGTTGTCGAAATCCCCGTACAGGTTATGGGTAAGGTGAAAGGGCGTATAACCGTCGCCGCCGACGCAACCGAAGCCGACGCAACTCAAGCCGCCGTCGCCGCCGGTATCATCCCCGCCGACGCTAAACCTAAAAAAGTTATTTTCGTAAAAGGGAAAATAATTAACTTTATTATTTGATGTTCTTTTTTCTACGAAGAAAAAAGAACCAAAAAAGACGAAGATAAAGCCACGAA
>CAYXBO010000152.1:0-3595 GCA_964463195.1 uncultured Christensenellaceae bacterium
GTTTGATTTACTCAATCGCTTCGGCGATTGAGTGATTGATTTCGCTTATTTTATTGACTTTTCCCTTCGCCGTTGATATAATTTCAATAATCTATTTCGGAGGTCATACAATATGCCACTTGTTACAACCAAAAAAATGTTTGAAGACGCCTACAAAGGCGGTTACGCAATCGGCGCTTTCAACGTCAACAACATGGAAACCATACAAGGCATCGTAGAAGCCGGTCGCGAGGAAAACGCTCCTCTTATTCTTCAGGTTTCTTCGGGTGCCAGAAAATACGCCAACCCGCTCTACCTCAAAAAGCTGGTGGAAGCGGCGGTCGAAGACACCGGACTTCCCATCTGTCTCCACCTCGACCACGGCGACACCTTTGAGCTTTGTAAGGACTGCGTCGATAAGGGATTTACTTCCGTTATGATTGACGCTTCCCACCACAGCTTTGAAGAAAACATCAAAATCACCAAAAACGTCGTCGAATACGCACACGACCACGGCGTTGTCGTTGAAGCTGAGCTCGGACGTCTTGCCGGTATCGAAGACGCGGTAAACGTTTCCGACGCCGACGCTGCCTACACTAACCCCGACGAGGTTGAGGAGTTCGTTTCTAGAACCGGCGTCGACAGCTTAGCAATCGCAATCGGCACCTCGCACGGCGCATTCAAATTCAAATCCGAGCCGAGACTCCGTTTCGACATCTTGGAGGAAGTCGGCAAACGCCTTCCCATGTTCCCTATCGTTCTCCACGGCGCGTCCAGCGTCCCGCAGAACTGGGTTGAAACCATCAACGCTTACGGCGGCAATATGCCCGGCGCCAAAGGTGTTCCGGAGGACATGCTGAGACAGGCTGCTTCCATGGCGGTTTGCAAGATAAACATCGACTCCGACCTGCGTATGGCGGTTACCGGAACCGTCCGCAAATACTTCGCGGAGAACCCCCAGCACTTCGACCCCAGACAGTACCTCGGACCCGCGAGAAACGCCGTCAAAGAAATCGTCAAGCACAAACTGGTCGACGTATTGGGCTGCGCCGGCAAAGCGTAATACCTATAGTTTTACAGACAATTTTGCAACAATAAAAGCAAGGAACAGCAATTTTCCTTGCTTTTTTATTATAATTTTGTTATTTTATTTACAAACGGTATTCAGCGGAGAATATATATGAAAATAACGGTAATAAACGGAACGGAGAAACGCGGCGTTACCTATCGGTTGAAGGAGATTTTTCTGAAGCGCTTTCAGGGCGAGGATATAGTCGAATTTTATCTCCCGAAAGACTGCCCGTCTTTTTGCGTCGGTTGCACGAATTGCTTTATAAAAGGCGAAAACGCCTGTAAGGACTTTGATTATATAAATTCCATCGAAAAATCACTTATCGAGGCTGATTTAATCGTTATGACGTCGCCGGCATACGTTATGCACGCAACGGGTGCAATGAAAGCGTTATTAGACCATTTAGCCTATCGCTGGATGCCTCACAGACCTGCGCCCGAGATGTTCGGTAAACGTGCGGTCGTTATTACGCAATGTCTCGGCGCGGGAGCAAAATCTTCTGCAAAAGATATAATACACAGCTTGTCTTGGTGGGGAATATCAAAAATCGGCGTATTCAACGGCTCGCTTATGAGTGATACCGTCTGGGACAGACTTTCCGAAAAGAAGCGCAAAAAGCTTACTGCAAATATTAACCAACTCGCGGCTCGGTTTGCCAAAATCAACTATGCAAAACCGGCACATACGGCACTGGTTACAAAAATCAAATTCAAGTGCTGCCGTTTCATTCAGAAGCAAGTACGGAAAAGCGGTGGTGCCGGACTTGATTATGAATACTGGCTTAATAACGGTTGGCTTGGTAAAAACCGTCCGTGGAAAAAAGCTCTGTCCGGACGGTAAACGAATAAACACTAAACCCATATTATGCGGAGTTAAAAATGATAACGGATTCTTTTGATAATAAAACTCAACCTGTTTTAACTTTGAAGGATTTTTACGGCGAGCGCCGGCATCTGGTCGATATATGCCTGATTACATTTTCGGAAAACATCTACGACTGTATTCTATCAACCTTCCGCTGTGAAAAAATCGCCGAAATTTCCGCGCCCAACGGAAATACTCCGGTTTATAAATTTAATTATCATGGAAAAGATATAGCGTTTTATTTATCGTGTATCGGCTCCACCGCGGCTGCGGAATATGCAATTGAAGCAAATTGGCTGACCGGCGTTTCAAAATTTATTATGTTCGGCTCCGCCGGCAGTTTAGACGGCGAAAAGACTGCGAATAAATACGTAATTCCTACGGAAGCGTACCGCGACGAGGGAATGTCCTATCACTATGCGCCCCCTGCCGATTATATAAAAATCAAAAACAGCGACAAAATCAAGAGGATTTTTGACGAATTGAAGGTTCCTAATATACAAGGAAGAGTCTGGACTACCGACGCAATACTAAGAGAAACCGCGGGGCAGGTTGCGCTGCGCAAAAAGGAAGGCTGTATTGCCGTAGATATGGAGGTTGCCGGAATGCAGGCAGTCTGCGATTTTTACGGCTTCGAGCTCTATAATTTTCTGGTAACCGGCGACGTGCTGTGTGAAACCGGTTACGATAACAGCATGCTGCCCGACGCCAATCATAATACCGATAAATTAAATCTTGCGTTGAAAATTTCCGGTCATTTAGTGTAAGGCGATGGAGTGAAAGTGCCGCTTTGTGGCGGGTGAAAATGTATTATTATCGTACTTTTTTGTGGCAGGACAAAAAAGTACGCAAAAAAACCTGTCGCCCCTGATTGCGAGGCAGGGGCGAACCCCCACTCGCTTCTTGAGGATATGGGGAGTCCGCGCAAACTTGCGAACATGCGCGGACAGGTTATATGGATATTACATATAGTCAGGGAACCCCTCTGTTCCCCGACACCCCTCCACTCATAATTATCCCCTTATCATTTCAAGTAATAGGTAAGAGTGAAAAGTGAAGAAGAAATGGGAACCGTCATTGCGCGGAGCGTAGCGACAAAGCAATCCAGAATTAAAATAAAGTATCCTTAGCTTAATGGGAGAACGCTTTCGTTCTCACGTTAAATTTAGCTTTTCGCGCAGCGAAAAATTTCGCCGCCATAGAAAAGACCGCTCGGAAGAGCGGTCTTTCGTTTGTTTTGCTATCAAACAAAAAATGCCCGACGACGATATCGGGCAAATGCGTTTTAAGCACGAAGTGCTGTTGCGGAGCAAAATCGCGAGGATAGACGGTTGAAACGGAGCTTTAGGCGTACTTGTTGTACGTCAAGCGACGGTTCGGGCGTATAGACCGCGAAGTTGTCCGCAAAAATGTGTTTGCCCGTATCGGCGTCGGGCTAAACCTTAGTCGGCGTCGATAGCGTCTACGGGGCAGCCGGCTTGGCAGCTTCCGCAGCTGATGCAGGTATCTGCGTCGATAACGTACGTTGCGTCGCCTTCGGTGATTGCGCTGACGGGGCAGGTGCTTTCACAGCTTCCGCATTTGATGCAGTTCTCGTTGATAGAATATGCCATTTCTCTTATCTCCTTATATATTTTGTTTGTTTTTATTATATTAACACCGCACGGGCAATATTGTCAA
>CAYXBO010000153.1:0-3542 GCA_964463195.1 uncultured Christensenellaceae bacterium
GTATCCCGAAAGCAAGAACCTGATGTCGCCCCCGTTATACATTTGGCTCGCCGTTTCGGCTGCCGGAATTGCCAGCCTCGCTCTGTTTATTTGTATAGAACAAGTCATACTCGAAGCGTTTTTAATCACGTAGTTTCCACCGCTGTACGGCGTTTTATCCGTTGGCGAATTGACGAGTATCGCCTGGGCAGTATACGGTGTCAATCCGCGCCTACTTGGAAATTCGTCGATTTGATTGACCGCCGTTCCGTCCGCCATAGTTCCAGTAAATCTCGTGGCAATAGTCGGCGCGTCGGAGAATAATGCTCCGGAATTAGTAATGGTCGGTGCGGTAAACACTCCCGTACTTGCATTGTACGAAGGCTTGGTTACTGTTATTTCTATCGGTTTAATAGTGAATTTGAACCACCTGACTGTGTCGCTCTCCATATGTGCCGAGTCCGACGTGTCGGGATTCCCCCTGAACTTCAGATTATTAACTTCAACCTTGACGTAATAATCTCCTGCATTCTTAATCCCGCCCGATGGGTACGTTACCTGAACCTTTGCTGAATCGGCATACTTGGTTGCGTCGTACCAACTCGGTTTTACGGCAAGCGAATTTAAAGTATAAGAGCTTCCGTTATAGTCGTAGGTTAAATCAGTTGGATTTTCCAACGTAAAATCCCGAAGTATTTTGGAAAGATTCAGATTGATAGCGGGACGAACGGAGTATGTTCTCGAAACAGCATGAGGAACTCTACTTCCGTCATTATCAAAAAATACGACTTCTGACGAATAAGCCGTTGTCGCGGTTCTCGTCGGTGTCCAATAGTTAGCGGCACTTATCCTTTGAGAAGTAGATATATTCCATAATCCGCTAGCTTTGATTTCATATTCCGACGGCAGCCAAAGTAAATCGTTTTGCCATTTTGTCGGATAATACGACTTATTGTAGTTACCAGAACCGTTGTACGAACTATCGTTCATAGCGCTTTGACTGGTTATCCATGAAATATTCTTGGGAGCTATTAAATATGAGGATAAACTACCCGACGATAGCTGCGAAAACTTCGTTAAATCCGCAGGTATTACGGCAGGAGAGCCGGATATCGTTACTGCTTTTGAGGAAGATTCGTCCCATTTGTATCCCCAGGCTTTGGTATAAGAACTGCTTCCTCTTCCACATATCATTACGTTACGAATATAACTACCGTCATAAGTGCTGGAATAAACATTAGCCGTTCCGCCGTTGGGGTCAGTATAGCTTTTAGTATACGAGCTTCCGAAAGTATACTCATGTGTTCCGTCGCTGTAAGTGCTTATTTCTTGATTGGACAATGTCCCGTTAGCATTGGCATTCGTTGCAAGCCACAGTGTTAAAACGGCGTTTCCGCTTGCATCTTTAGAAAGATACGATGGTATCCAAGTCAAATCTCTTTTCGTCCCGCCGAACGTATACGAACCGAAATCTACAACGGTATCCGTACCGAATTGGTTGGCTTTTTTAATGGTTCCCGATTCCGCACCTGTAACCATAGCTTCAAAATTAGTATAACCAGCCTTTACCGCAAGCGAATCAAGCCGACTAAAATCAAACTTTTCCCCGTCATAAATGTTAGCTATTTTATTTGCAGGCAAAGTTCTGTAAGCGTAAGCCGAATTTTCTCCCGACAAAGAAATCGACAATCCCAAAATAACCGCGCAAACGACGGCACATAAGCTAATTATTGAAGTTTTTAATTTTGTCAGCTTCTTCATATAGTTATTTTATATTTTACATTAGGCATATTACGCCAATTATACATATACATTTTAAACTTCAAATATCAATCCGTCAACCCTTTTCCCGTTCACAGTTTCTGCCAATAACGAAAAACGGCACGTTTCCGCACCGTTCCCAAGTGTTGCTTCTTTTCATTCCTTTACTATTTGCTCTTCTTTGTTTTCGTTTCGAGCGCAGGTTTATCTTGCGCGTTAAGCGAAGAGACAATGGATTGTCCTAAACGCTTTTCGACAGCTTGCCTTGCGTCTTTTGCCGTTTCGCCGCCTTCCCGCGCAATTGTTTTGCTATCTGTAAATGTTTCAGGTTTCTTTTGCTGCGATAACGCTTTGGTCGTAACCTCTGCAAGCTGATTTATCGTCAGTTCGATATCGGTCATATTATCTCTGAGACTTTCTTTTTTCAAACCTTTATGTTCTTTATATTCACCGACGGTCATGCCGCTCCATGCCTTAGTCATTTCGTTGGTCAGAATTGCGTAATCCTTTTCCCTGTCGATACCTCTTGCTTTCCATTCGTCGGTCAGTTCCTTTCTTATGCGTATGGACTGCAACCGTTGGTTAATCCACCCTTCGGTGTAACCTTTTTCCCGATAATACTCCGCGCCGCGGATAATTGCCTTTTCGGGGTCGGCTATTTCGTCAAGGCGTTCACTACCAACTTTAGCAAGCCACATCTTGAACGGTTCCGCTTTATGAGAAGGTATAGACTGCACAAGACGCAAAACACCTTTGGTGTCGAGTACGTCCGTCATTCTCATTTTACCGTCGGCGGCCGGCATTTTCAACCGGTTACAATTTGTAACCAGTTCACTTCCTTCAGCCTTTAATCTGTTTTTAAGAACTTTCCAGTAATTTCTGGCAACCTGATATTCGGAACTGTCTGTTAAAACCTCTACAACGTCAACAACCGAAAAGAACCAGTCTTCCCTTTCCGCATCCCATACGGTACGAACCTGTTTATTTTCAAAAACCTTTATTTTGTTTTCCAAAATATTTTCTCCTCTTATAATATGTAAACATTATATCACATTTATATATAGTAATCAAGCACGTAAAATGAAAAAGCGGCGCAATCTCGCGCCGCTTCTGATTTATTATCCGTTATCTTAAAAACTCACTCTCAATCTTCTCGTATCCACGAATACTTCGGGAACCTCTTTTTCAGAATTATTCCTTTTCTCTTCACTCTTCACTTTTACTTCTTCACTTGTCTCTACTTCGATTACAGTAGTTTCTGAAAGTGTTACCGTATTATCTTCAATGGCTTCTTCTCCCTCTTCTGCCTCTACGCTCAGCGCTTGCGCGGTAGCGGTTTTCAGTATGAGGTTTTCGTAGATGTCGAAGGAGCCGAGGGTGTAAGCGTTTAGCTGAGCCTTGTCTACCGTCGTTATGTCTCCGTCGTCGTCGATGTCGCCGGCTAGGAGCTTTGCTCCCGCTAAATCCAGCGTTCCGAGGGAGTAAGCATTCAGCTGAGCTTTGTCTACCGTCGTTATATCCCCGTCACCGTCTACGTCGCCGAGTACGGATATGGTCAGCTGATTGAGTACCGTTCCGCCGTCCTCGAGTCTCAGTATCATTCCCGTTGCAAGAGTCGCCGTCATATCCGTTATAGACGTTCCCGCTTCGTCGTACACCATTATGTCCTCATTCTTGAACTGTGCAAGCAAATCCGCAAGCGTATCTTCGCAGGTAAGCTTAGTCATATACACTACGTTGTCCGTATCGTATACGTAATCCTTGATATCCCCTTCCAGCTCGCTGAAGTCCTCGTACTGGAA
>CAYXBO010000154.1:0-3536 GCA_964463195.1 uncultured Christensenellaceae bacterium
TTAATTATTATAGAACTATAATTATTGACTAGTCAAGGACTATCAAACAATTTCACTAATATTCCATACGGGAAAGTGCTTCGAGAGCCAAAGAATTCTCCAATCTTTTCCTTGAAAGAACGCATCCCGGCTCGTACTGCCCGCTTATGTCGCCCGTAAAGTTGTAAGCGTTCGCGGCGCAACCGCCTCCGCAGTAGTATTTCGACGGGCATTCCGAACAGTGACTTTTATTGAGAAGGGAATTTTCGGCAAATTTTTCGCGTATATCCTGTCTTTTTATGCCTTCGTATACGTTTCCGAGTAAAAATCCGTCAAGCCCTACGAACTGGTGACAAGGATAAACCTCTCCCCAAGGCGAAACGGCAACGTAATCGAGTCCCGCGCCGCAACCGTGCAGACGCTTATTAAGACACGGACCGTGTTCAAGGTCAATCATATAGTGGAAAAAGTTGAAGCCTCTGCCCTCTTTTCTTCTTTTGAGCATTTCACGGGCGAGCGCGTCGTACTCTTCGGAAATCTTTGCAAAATGTTCCTTTTTAATTGCAAGAGGCGAGGAATCCGGAAGCACTACCGGTTCAACGGAAATCTGGTCGAAGCCTGCGTCCGCAAGAGCAAGAATATCTTTGGAAAAATCGAGATTTTTCGCAGTAAACGTGCCGCGGACGTAATATCTTTTATCTCCGCGCGCCTTGCGCATTCTGAGCGCGTTGCCGAGAATTACGGAATATGCGCTTTTGCCGTTTACTGTATGGCGTACAGCGTCGTGAACCTCTTGCCTTCCGTCAATAGATAAAACCACGTTGTCCATTTCTTCGTCAAGATAGCGGACGGTATCTTCGTCAAGCAACAAGCAGTTTGTGGTCATGGTAAAGGAAAACTTTTTACCGCATTCCGCAGCTTTTGCCTTGGCGTATTCCACGATACCCTTAACGGTATCGAGATTGAGAAGAGGTTCTCCGCCGAAGAAATCGATTTCGAGATTTTTAATGTTTTTGCTCTCTCTGATAAGCAAATCCACAGCCGCCTTCCCGACGTCTAAAGACATATACTCGTGCGGCGTGTTATAAGTGCCGTCTTTGGCGAAACAGTATTCGCAACGAAGATTGCAATCGTGACAAATGTGTAAGCACATTGCCTTTATGTGGTCGGCTTCTTTTTTGTAATTTTCCACTTCTTTCGGCGTTTTTGCATCCAAAACGCCTTCCGCGACCATCACTTCTATTTCGTCGGATATCTCTTTAACCGTATTTTCGGGAATTTTATAAAAATCCGACTTTTCTTCCTCGTTCATCTCAAGAAAGAAACGTTTTTTTATGCATAAAAAAGCGCTGTAGTCTACGTTATGCAGACTACCGCTTTCTATATCCCATATAAAATACGCGGGAGCCTCAGCACCCGCGAACTTAAAAGCGTGAACCACTTAATATTATTGAGGTTTCTTAATCTGAGCGTTGATTTTTTCTTCCTGCTTGCAGGTCTGATTGCCGACGGTGCAGCTGGTTTTGCAAGCAGACTGGCAACTGGACATGCACTCGCCGCAGTTGGTTGCGTGGCATTTTTTCATAGAATCTTTGACAACGGTATTGAAATGTTTCATATTACCCTCCGATTATTTTTTTACATTATACAATTTGCGGCAAAAAATTGCAAGGCTTAGGAGGTAATATCCCCTTCTAAAGTTATATTTTTAACGCCACTACAATAAATTTAATTAGGCAACGGGAGGTTTATATGAAAAAAATCAATTTCAAAGGCGTGATTTTCAAAAAAGAAACAATCGCGGACATCGTAAGAAGCACTTTGGTATCCCTTATTATATCAATTATTCTTGTGCTTATTTTGGCTCTTATCGTAAAACTTACGAATGCGGCGTCATCGATTATACTTCCGATAAATCAGGTTATCAAAATTCTGAGTATCCTCGCAGGTGCGTTTATCGGAATTAAAACCGTGGAAAAAGGCGCGTTTAAAGGCGCTGTAAGCGGACTTTTGTTTTCTCTTATTTCCATGTTTTTATTTGCAACCATTGAGGGCTCTCAGATTCTTGCGCTCTCAACTTTGGTAGACGTAATTGCAGGTATGCTCGCCGGACTTATTTCGGGAATTATAGTTGTGAACGTAAAAGGCTGATAATAGCGTTCGTTAAATACGACTAAACGGCAAAACAGGATTTGAAATGCAAATCCTGTTTTGTTTTATAAGCATTCCTGCAATTTCTTAAGAAATATTTCCGCGCATTTGGGAAACACCTGATATTTCTTCCATGCAATATCCAGATGAGATTCCAGCTTCGGGTAAAGGGGTTTGAAACACAAATTACTGTTGCCGCTGGTGTTGATGATTTTATCTAGGCTTACAGCATACCCTAACCCTTCCTCAACTAGCAAAGACGCGTTATATAAAAGATTGTAGGTCGCTACTATATTGAGCTCTTCGGAGCTCTTGCAAAACCAGTCGGTTATGATACTTTTCCAAAGAGAATGCTTGGAACGGATAAGAGGTTTATCCCATAAATCCTCAGGAGTAATATATTCTTTTTCCGCAAGAGGACTGTCTTTACGCATAAGCACGCCCCAGGTATCCTTTAGCGGCAATCTTAAATAATCGTATTTCGTAAGGTCGGCAGGCTCTATAAAAATGCCGAAATCGATAAGTCCTTTATCCAACCGCTCTGCAACGGCAAGCATATCGCCGCTATATAAATGAAAGCGAACGTTGGGATATTCAACTCTTACCTCCATAGCGGCTTTTGCAATCAGCTGCAGAGCGTAACTTTCGCCCCCTCCGATAGAAATGTCTCCGCTTATTTCGGTAATAGGCGCGTTAAGCTCACTTTCTGTTTTATTATAGAGCTCGATAATTTCCTCAGCGCGTTTGCGGAGTAACTGTCCCGCTTCCGTTAGCCTGATTTTTCTGCTGCCTCTTATAAAAAGCTGCTGTCCTATCTCCTTCTCGAGATTTTGCATCTGACGTGATAGGTTAGGCTGCGTAACGAACAGCGCTTCCGCAGCTTTCGATATACTCTCTTCCCTGGCAACCGCCAAAAAATATCTTAATTCTCTCAATTCCATATTAAAAATATATCATACTAAATTATACCTGTCAATTATAGGTTTTCTATAAAATATAAGTATTAGACATGCAATTAAGTACGGAATAAAATAATTATGAAATAACGCGGAGGCAATTTATGAATACAGAACTGTTCCGGAAAGAAATGAAAAACAGAACTCACATAACGGCAAATTCCGAAATGCACATTCATATGCACGAAATGTCTCAAAGAGCGCAAATGATAACGGCTGAAATGAATAATTCTTACCGTACGCCCGAAGAATTAAGGGAGCTGTTCTCTGAGCTCACAGGGATAACTGTTGACGAAAGATTCAGACTTTTCCCGCCGTTTTACGCCGATTACGGTCAGAATATAACGGTTGGCGCAAACGTCTTTATCAATTCGGGCTGCTGTTTTCAGGACCAGGGCGGTATCGAAATCGGCGATAACGCGCTTATTGGTTAGCAGGTAGTATTAGCTA
>CAYXBO010000155.1:0-3491 GCA_964463195.1 uncultured Christensenellaceae bacterium
AGTGGAGAGGTGTCGGGGAACAGAGGGGTTCCCTGACTATATGTAATATCCGTATTACCCGTCCGCGCATGTTCGCAAGTTTGCGCGGACTCCCATATATCCTCAAGAAGCGTTGCCGGGGGACGCCCCCTGCATCGCAAAAGAGGGGGCGGAGCGTTTTTTGGTACTTTTTGTCGCGAAACAAAAAGTACAGACCCACTTACACCGATTGGTGAAAAACGAAATAATACGTGTTCTTAGCCTTATAATGGCATTATGAATACGAAAGAATTGGCAGAAAACTTAAAATTATTGATTGGGAACAAATCTATAACCTCCGTTGCAAAAGCCATAGGAATTTCCCGACAAACATTATCTCGCTATATAAATTGTAAAAGCAAAATCAGACTTATATATCTGATTAAAATCGCAAACTATTTTGACAAAACATTGGATTGGCTGGTCGGAAGGAACGAATAAAACAAAAGCCGCGAGTTTCAGCAACAAAGTTGCGAACGCGCGGCGTTACAGCGTCTTTTTTTGATTCTTTTTTTCTTCGCAGAAAAAAAGAATACCCTACTTTATAGGCGGATAATCGAAGCGTTTATTGGTGCGCAATTCCTTCGCATATTTATCGATATAGTACTTAGCCATAGCGAGGTTCTGCTCCAGATAATTGCCGCAACCGATGGCGGTAGCTCCTGGGATTTCGCCCTCGTACCCCAAAATAAAGTCGCACGTTTCCAATATTAAACCGTAAACGTCTTGCGGGTTTAGGTTCCCGAACATTACAAGATAGCACCCCGTTCTGCAGCCCATAGGTCCAAAGTAAACTATTTCGTCGCGGCGCGCGCTGTTTCTTAAATATGTTGCGCCCAGGTGCTCTATAGTGTGCAGCGCAGCGATATCCGCCGCGGGTTCTCTGTTGGGCGCGGTAAGCCTTATATCGAACGTCGTGACAACGCAGTCGCCGTGCACGTCCGTTCTCGATTTATACAGCCCCGGCAAAAGCTCCAGATGATTGATACGAAAACTTGCGATTTCTTCCATTGTTAATCCTTCTTATTTAAATCGCTTTTTATCTGCGTAGTGGAAATTTCGGGAGTTCTGGGCAAATACACGACCTCGCAATAATCCTTGAGGAAATCGAATTTACCCTTCCAATCGTCGCCCATAACGAAGGTGTCGACACGAAACTCTTTGACGTCGCTTATCTTCTGCTCCCACTCGTTTTCGGGAATTACCAAATCGACGCAACGCAGAGCTTCAACCATTCTCTGTCTTTCGGCAAAAGAAAAATAACATTCCTTACCTTTCTTTCTGTTAAATTCGTCTGTCGAAACCGCAACGATAAGATAATCGCCGAGCGCCTTTGCCCGCTGCAACAAGTTTATATGCCCGTAATGCAACAAATCGAACGTGCCGTAAGTCAATACCTTTCTCATTTTTTCATCGTCTCCATTTTCATAAGTAATAATATTATGTTCTTTTTATCCGAATATAAAGCACAGCAATCCGAGAATGAACGTGTATGCCGAAAACGGATAAAAGTTAAGTTTTTTGACAATTGTCAGGAACAGTTTTATGGCGAGAATTCCCGTCACAAACGACACGGCAACGCCGAGGAGAAGCGGACCGACTGCGAGGTCGCCGAGCCCCGAGGTTGCGACGTCTTTTCCTTCCCACACCGCCGCGCCGAGAATTACGGGAATGGATAAAAGGAAGCTGAAGTCCGCCGCCTTTTCTCTGTCAACGCCGAGAAGCGTCTGAACGGCAATGGTGCTTCCGCTTCGGGATATCCCCGGAAAGAGCGCGGCTACGCTTTGGACTATGCCTGTTACGGTCGAAGAAACCGGAGAGATATCCTTTTTCCTCGTCCCGAAAAGCTCCGAAACAAACAACAGCACGGAGGTTACGATAAAGCTCGTTCCGATTACGTAATAATTGGAAAACAGCTCTTCCGCCGCGTCCGCAAAGGTGAGCTCGGAGATTACGACGAGACCGACGGTTATTGCGGTGGCTATGAGAAGAAATCCCACTTCGGGCTGAAGCGGGCGTTTGATATAGCCCCACAGCTTTTTGCGGTAAACGATGAGCACTGCAAGAAGCGTTCCGACGTGCAGCATAACGGTAAAGAAAAGCGCGAAGTCGTCTTCCACCATACCGAGCTTGGCAAGAAGCGCGAGGTGCCCCGACGACGAAACCGGCAAGAATTCCGTCAATCCCTGAACGGCGCCCATAATCGCTGCTTTCAAATAATCCATAGTGCGCCTCTCCTTTACAAACCGACGTTCCTTATGTTAATATATAAACGATATTTCAATTATATTCGCACGCCGCGCGCGTGTCAAGGAGCGAGAAATGAAATTAGGCGTAGTCGGACTGCCGAACGTCGGCAAATCAACCCTCTTCAACGCAATAACCAAAGCGGGAGCCATGGCGCAGAATTATCCCTTCTGCACAATCGAACCCAACGTCGGCGTAGTCGCCGTTCCGGACGAGCGCGTGGACGCATTGACCGAGCTTTACAAGAGCAGAAACAAGGTTTACACAACCATAGAATTCGTCGATATAGCGGGGCTTGTAAAGGGCGCCTCGCACGGCGAGGGGCTCGGGAATAAGTTCCTGTCCCACATAAGAGAGGTGGACGCAATAGTCCACGTAGTGCGCTGCTTCGACGACCCTGACGTAACGCACGTGGACGGCTCGGTTGACCCGATGCGAGATTTGGAAACCATCAATTTGGAGCTCATACTTGCCGATATGGATACCCTAACCCGCAGAATTGATAAATCAAAATCCTCTTTGAAGTCGGGCGACAAGAAGTATCAGCGCGAGATTGACACCTTCAATAAGGTTATGGCGGTTCTCGAAAAAGGACTGCCTGCAAGAGCCGCCGTTCTCGATAAAGAGGAGAGCGAGCTGATATCGGCGCAGTTCCTTCTGACCGACAAAAAAGTTATATACTGCGCAAACGTCGGCGAGGGAGAAACGGAAGACAATCCGCGCGTCGCGGCTTTAAAAGAATTTGCCGAAAAGGAAGGCAGCGAGGTTATCGCCCTTTCCTGCCGACTGGAAGAAGAGCTGTCCGCCCTTCCGAAGGAGGAAGCGGAAATGTTTATGGAAGAGCTCGGCATTAAGGAAAGCGGACTTAACAAGCTAATCAAAGCGTGCTACAAGCTGCTGGGGCTTATGAGCTTTCTCACGGCGGGCGAAAAGGAAACCCGCGCCTGGACAATCAAAATCGGAACCAAAGCCCCTCAGGCGGCAGGGAAAATCCACACCGATTTTGAACGCGGCTTTATCCGCGCCGAGGTCGTAGACTGGCAGACCCTCATAGAATGCGGCAACATCAAAACCGCCCGTGAAAAAGGTAAAGTCCGCTCCGAAGGAAAGGATTATATCGTCAAAGACGGCGACGTCGTAGAGTTTTTGTTTAACGTTTGATTTGTTTATTGTACTTTTTTCTGCGAAGAAAATACACCAATCACTTGTAAATCCAAACACGCTTC
>CAYXBO010000156.1:0-3398 GCA_964463195.1 uncultured Christensenellaceae bacterium
TATACATTGCGTCGGCGGTTTCCGTCGGTATCCCCGCGAGAGTGTAATACTTCATAGCCATGCCGAGATTGTATTCCTTCGCCATGTTGACAAGCGGGTGATTGAGGGCGTTCGCCCCCATATATTTCTCCACTACGGCTCTCGCCCGCGGGTCGTCCAAAAGCGTTTTGAGTTTGGTTTTATCGTTGTAGGTTGCCATCGAGAAGTCCCCCGTACGTGTCTGAATGTGTAACGTAATCATTATATTATTTTTTTTAAAAATGTCAACATAAGAGGTAAAATTCTGCTTAATACTTGCGGAGATACGACGCAAGTGATATAATTTATATATCATATTTAGACACTGGGCAGACCGTCGGCGAGGCTGAATATGTGGCGCAAAATTGTCAGTTTGGGTATCTTGAAATAAAATACGGGGATATCAAAGTATAAATAAGAGGTTAGGATATGGCGTACGAGAGTAACAATTTTATCGAGGACATAGTTATCAGGGATTTGGAGTCCGGGGCAGTAGACGGCGTTTACACGCGTTTCCCGCCCGAGCCTAACGGTTATCTTCATATCGGACACGCCAAGAGTCTCAACATAAATTTCGGTATAAAAGAGAAGTTCGACGGCAAGTGCAATCTCCGTTTCGACGACACCAATCCCTCCAAAGAGGACGTGGAATACGTGGAGAGCATAAAGGAAGATATCAAGTGGCTGGGGTACAAGTGGGATAAGGAGCTTTACGCCAGCGACTATTTCGACCAGACCTTCGAGTACGCCGTTCTCTTAATCAAAAAGGGTCTCGCTTACGTCTGCGATTTTTCGGCGGACGAGATAAGGGAGACGAGGGGGACGCTTACCGAGCTCGGTAAGGAAAGTCCGTGGCGCAACCGTTCCGTCGAAGAGAACCTCAAACTGTTCTACGAAATGCGCGACGGGAAATACGCCGACGGCGAAAAGGTGCTCAGAGCAAAAATCGATATGGCGAGTCCCAACATGAATATGCGCGACCCGGTTATCTACCGTATTCTCCGTTGCCGTCACCACCGCACCGGCGACAAGTGGTGCATTTATCCGATGTACGATTTCGCGCATCCCATCGGAGACGCTCTGGACGGAATAACCCATTCCATCTGTACCCTCGAGTTCGAGGACCACAGACCGCTTTACGACTGGGTGGTGGACAATATCGGGTTTGAAAAGAAGCCGCATCAGTACGAGTTTGCGAGACTCAACATCAAGCGCACCATTATGAGCAAGCGCTATCTCAAGAAGCTGGTCGACAACGGCGCGGTTGAGGGCTGGGACGACCCCCGCATGCCCACGCTTTCGGGAATGAGAAAGAGAGGCTATCCCGCCGAGGCTATAAAGGATTTCTGCAACCGCGTAGGCGTTGCCAAAGCAAACTCCGTCGTAGACAACGCGCTTTTCGAGCACTGCGTGAGGGAGTGGCTCAACGAACACGCCGAGAGAATTATGCTCGTCGAAAGACCGCTTCCCGTAAAAATCGACAATTTAGCCGAAGGCGAAACGCATAAGTTTGAAGTGGAGAACTTCCCCGGAAAGCCCGAGTTCGGAACGCATACCGTGGAGCTTTCCAGGGAAATTTATATCGACGAAAGCGATTTCGCGTTAAATCCTCCGCCGAAATACAAGAGGCTCGTGGAGGGCGGTACGGTAAGACTGAAGGGCTCCTACATTCTCGAGTGCACCTCCGTCGAAAAAGACGCGGAGGGTAAAGCTACGGTCGTTCACTGCAACTACATAGAGGACAGCGCGTCGGGCGGCAAAAACGCCGGCATGAAGGTCAAGGGGGTAGTGCAGTGGGTAAATAAGGCGACCGCCGTTCCCGCAACCTTCAGGAAGTTCGATTATCTTCTGGTAGACGAGCACGACGGTATCACCGATTTCAACGAGCTCGCCAATCCAGACTCGCAAAAAGTGGTTACCGGCGCCGTCGTCGAAAGACATATTTTGGAAAAAACCGTGGGAGAAAGATTTCAGGCGATGCGCGTAGGTTACGTAAAACTTGCGAAAATTGCCGAAAACAGCGTCGAATTGTACGAAATCGTAGGGTTGAAAGATACCTTTAACAAGTAAAATTCCGAAGTTACGCCCGAAAGAGTGAAAAATTTTCAAAAACCTATTGAAAAATTTTCCGACAGCGTATATAATGTGAAATATACTATATCTCAAATAGGGAGAATTGCGCCCTTGTGGCGGCAAGGAGATAGGAATGGCTATTTGTAAAGAATGCGGTACCAAAAATCCTGACGAAGCCAAATTCTGTTCGGAATGCGGCGGGGTTTTGGCTACAATTGACGCCGCAGCCGTTAAAGCCGCGCTCGACAAGGTGGAAAAAGAATTTGAAAAAGACGCAAAGGTCAGCCTCGACAGGTCGAGACTTACCTATATCTGCGATATCTGCGGCAAGGTCAACCCTATAGATACTCCCGATAAGAGATGCGTAAGATGCGGAAAGAAAATGCCGCGTTCCGAGTACGTCAAAGCTCTTCAGAGAATTAAAGAGGCGAAAAACGTTCAGCAGAACCTCATTCAGGATATGCCTCAGGACAATCTCCCGAGGGTTATGCCCCAGGCTCCCGCCAAAGCGCCGGACGCCGCTCAGCCCTCCCAGCCCGTCGTTTACCGCATGAACCAGAACGCCGCTAAAGCGCAGGGCGGAGTGCAGCAGAACGGTCAGATTATTCAGCCTTTCGTAATAGTTCCGTACGTTTCGCAGAACCAACCGGTTCTTCAGTACAATCCCAACACGGTTTACCGTTACCATCAATATTCCGATTCGGAAAAACGCCGCAATCAGGAGACGCTTGCGAGACTCGAGAGAGAACGCGAGGAGGCGGAACGCGAGCGTTTGGCTAGAATGGAAAACGACGAGCGCTCGAAGTCCGACAGAAAAGGTCGCAAATACAGCGTCAGCTCGGGCTTTAAAAGACCCAACGGTATGATTACCGCGTTCGTTTCCTTGATATGCGCCGTCGCGGCATTAGTGCTTGCTTTTCTTGAAGATTTGTCGTCGACCGTATCCTTTTCCTTATTCTTCGATTCTCCGGACGGGTTCTTCGAGTCCATTTCCACGGGCGGTGCACTCGGGTTTATCGGTCTCATAATTTTCGTCGTAGCCATGCTAGGACTTGCGGTTACGGCATTGGTTCGTTTCGTGAAAAAATCCTTCAACAGAAAACAGCTTCTGTTCCCCGTGCTTGCCGTTCTCGGCACGGCGCTCGCGCTGGTCGGATGCGGTTTGGACAAGGTTCTTTTCTCGGAAGATTGTATCGTCGTACCGGTAGTGATGATTCTTGCTTCGGCAATAGCTCTTATTACGGAAGCCGCAACGAGGACGAACAAACAGCTTTACTGATTGCAAGCTAAACGCTTGGCAATAAGCA
>CAYXBO010000157.1:0-3339 GCA_964463195.1 uncultured Christensenellaceae bacterium
ACGCACCTACCTGATAATACTGTTGCTCCTCTGCCTCAGCGAGGGGATACTGTTTATCTTCCGCCAATAGCCGCCGCCCGTTTCGGAGCGTTCGTCAACCGCGTCGGGTTTCCCCGCCTTTTCGAGGTCGTACGGCGCACGCCAGATAACCTGCGGGTCGGGTCTTAAAAGCGTTACGCCCCCGAACCTCTCGAGCTTTCTGCCGTCTCCCGTCGCAATCAGAGTATAATCCTTCCAACCTTCGCAAAGCTTCATACGTTCTGCCCCAACCTTTCGTTTATCATCTGCTCGAGAGTGCCGTAATCCGCATCTTTATCGGCGGTTTTCAGCCAATCGAAAAAGCGTTTGGCGTCGAGATAGTCCCCGCTGCGGATTAAGGTTTTAACCGTCCAGATGAGAATGTAAACTATTTTCTGTTCTATTTCGTGAGCGCGAGCCGCAAAAAAACCGCTCGAAGTGTCGTCGGCGTACGGTTCGCCGAAGTTCAGCATAATTTCCTCGGCAATATCGTTCTTTTTGCGAACCACCGACTCCCTTTCCCACTTTGCCGCAAGCTCCCTGAAGCGCTGTTCGTCGGATGCGGCGTTCTCAACCGTCATAACGTACTTGCCGTTGTAATAATCGAGCTTATACCTGATACCCGCGCCGTCCAGAGCTTTACGGATAATGTTGTTGGTGGTCTTTAAATTGTTTATCGCCGAGTCGTGGCGGTAATCGTTCCATAACGTGTCGAGTATGCGTTTCCTTTCCAGTCCTTCCTGCCCCGCGACGAAATAATGGAGGAAAAGCTCCTTAGCTTTTTTGGTTTTCCACCCAATTTCTTCGTTACCGCTTTTTACGGAGGTCGTGCCGAACATTTTGACGTTTAGCTTGATTTCCGGAGTAATCAGGGCTTTTTTCTCGGCAATCCGTCTCTTGAGCGTCCCGACGTATTCCGGCTGCACGCCGTTTTCCACGGCAAACTCTAAAATTGGCGCAATGATATCGGCGTTTTCCACCATCATGGAATCCATTCCGTAGCTTTCGGCGGTTTTCAGAATTCTGGTAACCAAGCCTACGGGGTTGTCAATGGAGTTCTTATTCAGAAGATAGGAAACCGCTAACCCCATTCCGACGAGCCAGTAAACGGACTTGACTTTGGAGGTTTTCACGCAGTTCAGCGCCGTCTGATACGCCGCGTCCCAGTCTCCCGCGAGATAACAGCAAATCCCCAGCGCGTACAGCATAACGTCCCTATTGAGAGGACTGTGCGCCTCGGCGAATTTATAATAAGTGAACGCCACTTCGCGGGCGTAGGTCAAATCCTTCCAGCGGGCATACGCGACGACTCTTTCCGCAATGTTCTGAAACTTGACGCGTCCGATTTCGTTGTCGAGGGAAACGGCCCTGTCGTAATCGGCTAAAGCCTCGTCGTACCGCCCCACGTAGCCCAAAACGCGCCCCCTTGCGGCGTACAGCAGACTTACGTCCTGAGTAATTCCCAGTCTTTCTGCTTTTTCCACGGCTTTGTCGATAAACTCTTTTATTGCCGCCATGTCGCCGTCTATGAAAAATCTGTAGTTTACGACGCTGTACGGAATAATGTAAAAGGGAACGACGTGCTGTATTTCGTGCATAATATCCCACCCCTTTTTATAGTTGCCGAGGTGGTAAAATGCGTCTGCCAGCGTTTCCTTGACTTTGACGAACCAAATTTCGTTTTCGCCCTTCATTTCGTTGACGATGCGGTCGTAAGCAGATAATTTATTCAATTCAAACTGCACGTCGCCGAGAGTCATGGCGCTCACGGTCATACAGAAAATGTCCGCCATTTCGCGGTTTCCCGTTTCGGGAAAACTGGCAAAGGAATGCTTTACGCTGTAATCGTAGGCTTCGAGATATTTCTTCTCTTCAAAAAGGGAAGACATCGCGAGAGTGTGCGCCGCACAGAACAGCGTGCGGGACTCGCCGTAGCTCTCTAACAGTCTGTCGCACACCGCGCGGCACTCCTCAAATCTGCCGTTGGTAATCATAGTCATCGCAACGTAAAGCATGTAATACGGATATTCGTATTCGTCGGAAAACCTAGTCATGCTTCCGTAAATCGCGGCGTACTTGTTGAGCTTATGAACAAGCATTCTGTCCTTCAGAATATTCTTGACCATACCGTTTACAAGCGGCATGTTGCGAACCTTGGAATAGCACTTGAACGCTCCGAAGCTGTCTCCCCTAGACGCGTAAAAGTTGCCGAGCTTAAGCTTAATTTCCTTGTAATCCATTAGTGGCTTATCCGGTATAGCCTCTTCGATATGCACTTTGAAGCCGCTGCTGAAAACGAAAAGGTTTTTACCTCTTTCGGATACCAAAGACGGTTGTTTGGATAGCGTTTCCAAAAGTTTTTTGGCGTTGGGATACAGTGTTTCAGCAAATTCGGCGTCAATGAATTCTATTTGCGCCACGGTTTTCAGAAACACCCGACCGCTTTCGTCCAAGGTGGAAAAATAGGCATCCACGCCGAAAAGCTCCTCCTGCCCGTCCGAAGCCATTCCCGCAACGTCCACGAGCATGGGCCAGTTTTTCTCGAACCTCGAATAATCGAAGCTGATAAAATTTTCACTCGCGACGGCAATTTTGAGATTGCTCGGCGAGAGAACGATAAGCCTTTCTATTATGCCGAAATCGAACCTCTCGGGCACTCTGTCCATTTGTTCAAATACGAAGAGAAAATCTCCCTTCTCGCCGGCGATATAATCCGTAAGATAGGAAACTATAATGTCCTCGTTGTTAAACGCAGAGCGGCAATAGATAAGCTGACTGACCTTTCTCAGGCGGTCGCGGTCGTTTGCGAAAAGCTTCTCCGCGATAATCAAGGGAAGACTTTCAAAGTCGTCGAATACAGGGCTGAACCAGAACGCCTTCTGAAAATTGCCCGAAAGCCTCGTCAGAAACTCACGCTTACCTTTTCCGCTTTCGGCAAACAAAAGACAAGCCGCGCCCTTTCGGGTCATCGCCTCGTTAATGGTTTTATTGACAGCAGAATCTTTAAGCATCAGGTTTCCTCCGCCTAGTTAGTATACCGTAAAATAAAAGTAAAATCAAGTGCTTTCGCACAATGAAATCGCCGCTTCGTGGCGGTGAAATGTCGCTACGCGACGTGAAATTGCTCGTTCCACTCGCAGTGAAATTCAATGTCTCACTTCCGTTCGTCGTTGAGTTGTGGATATTTATTTAGATAAGAGCTAAGAATTGCGGATGAACAAACTACCAACAAAGACAAACGCCGCGAGTTTTAGCAACAAAGTTGCGAACTCGCGGCGTTAGTTGGCTTTTTGGTACTTTTTCGCCTCCGAAAAAGTACAA
>CAYXBO010000158.1:0-3298 GCA_964463195.1 uncultured Christensenellaceae bacterium
GATAACGTTGTGACCGGTATACATTTCCTCGATATGGCCGTTGAGTTTTCCCATAAACTTCTGCTGCTTCGCAAACTCCTTCTCGGAGCGCTTGACGATTAGCATGGTGACCAGCGCGTAAAGCGGGAAGCTGACGATTGCGACGAGAGCTAAAATGGGGTCTATACGGAGCATCATCGCAAGCACGCCGATAATGGTCATAACGCCGGTTATTATCTGATTTATGCTGTCCTGAAGGGTAACCGACACCAGCTCGACGTCGTTCGTCAGTCTCGACAGGGAATCGCCCGTCGGGGTGGAGTCGAAATATTTCAGCGCCACGCGGTCGTACTTGTCTTTTATATCCGAACGCATGCGGCGGACCACTCTTTGCGACATGGATGCGGCAATCATTCCGCTCGTCAGCTGGAACAGTGCGTTAAGAACGTAAAGCCCGACGGAGGTCCAGAGTATCCCCGCAACGTAGCTCATATTTACGGCTTTGAAATAGGTAATGGATTCGACGAGGTGGTTGGTTACCTTCTTTAAAATCTCCGGCACCCACACTCCGAACCACGCTCCGATTACGGCGCACAAAATCATACCGATGAGCGCGATTGCCTCGGGGCGGAGGTATTTGATAAGTCTTTTTACGGTCTTGCCGAAGTTGTTTGCGCGGCGCCCCTTCTTGGGACCTGCGCCGACGTTAACGCCGAGAGTGGAGGCGAGGTCGAAACCGCCGGACTCTTCTTCGACAATTATTTCCTGTCCGTCTTCGTTCATAACCCAAGCTCCTCTTTGCTCATCTGCGAAAGCGCAATGTCGCGGTAAACCTCGCAGTTTTTAATCAACTGCTCGTGTCTGCCCTGTCCTACTATTCTGCCTCCTTCCAAAACCAGAATGTTGTCTGCGTCGAGAACCGTTCCTATTCTCTGCGCAACGATTATAACCGCGCTGTCCTCGGTAACCTCCTTGAGAGCCGCGCGCAGCTTTTTATCCGTCATAAAATCGAGTGCGGAGAAGGAATCGTCGAATATATAAATCTCCGGTCTTCTCACGATTGCGCGGGCAATGGCTAAGCGCTGCTTCTGTCCGCCGGAGAAATTCCTGCCGCCCTGTTCCACCCTTCCGGACAGCTCGCCCTCTTTTTCGGAAACGAAGCCGTCGGACTGCGCAATCTTCAAGGCGTCCCATATTTCTTCGTCGGTCGCGTCCTCTTTGCCGTAACGCATATTCTCTCTTATCGTCCCCGCAAACAGCACGGACTTCTGGGGAACGTATCCTATTTTTGCGCGGAGCTTGTCCTGCGGCATCTCCTTAACGTTCTGCCCGTTGACCAGCACCTCGCCCTCGTTTACGTCGTAGAAGCGCGGAATGAGCTGGATTATACTGGACTTACCGCTTCCGGTGCCGCCCACGATAGCCGTAACCTTACCCTTTTCCGCAACGAAATTCAAATCGTTCAATATGTAGTGCTGCGCCTCGTCACTGTACTTGAAGGAAACGTTCTTAAACTCCACGCGACCGCGTCCTTCCGACTTATCTTCGGCGTTTTCGGTATCCGTAATCGCAAGCTCGGTATCCATAACCTCGTTTATACGCTTGGCGCTCGTTGCCGCCCTCGGGAACATTACGCACACTATAGCAAGCATTACGAGCGCCGTCATGATAAGCGTTACGTACTGCGAAACCGCCATCATACTGCCCACGTTTACCGACGGGTCGTTTGCGGCAACGAGGCTTGCCGCGACGGCGATTATTCCTACGCCCACGCAGTTCATGACGACGGTGATTGCCGGAGCCATGAGCGCCGTCCAGCGGTTGACGGTGATTGCCGATTTAGTCAGGGAGTCGTTGGTTTCGTTAAACCTGATACGCTCTCTCTCCTGCTGGTTGAAGGCGCGGACGACGCGGATACCCGTCAGATTCTCGCGCATAATAAGGGTCAGTCTGTCTACCTTTTTCTGTATAACGTCGAATATCGGGAACACCACCCAGATTGCCAGAGCACAGCCCACGATGAGCGCCGGAAGCGCGTAAAGTATGACCACCGTCATATCCACGTTCTTCTGAAGAGACAGTATCATTCCGCCGACGATGGTTATGGGGGCTGCAAGAGCCGTCCTCAGTATAAGAAGGAATACGTTCTGTATCTGATTGATATCGTTCGTGCTTCTCGTAATAAGAGAGGCAGTGGAGAAACGGTCGAACTCGACGAGCGAGAAGGTTTCGACCTTGCGGAATATCTTGCTCCGGATAACCGCCGAAAATCTGGACGCGATAATGGCGCTTACAAACGCCGCCGCAATTCCCGCGGCACAGGATAAAAGCGACAGAAGGAGCATCTGCCCGCCGCGTTTCAATATGTAGCCGAAGTCGGACATCTGTATGGTCTGCCCGTCGGGAGTGAGCATATCCTCCGCGGTCAGGGCGGTAAGCCCTACCTTCTTTTCTCTTTCCGTCGGAACGAAGCTCAGACGGTCGAAGAATTCCTCCACCGCCGTTTTCTCTTTGATTTCCAGACTGTTTTTCAGATTGTAAGCGTCGGCTTCGTTCTGCGCCGCGGCGAGGGAGAGTCCGAGCTTGGAATTCACCCACTTTTCGCCATCGCGGTATTTGTAGGCGTAGGCGAGAACGCGGTTGCAGATTATCGTTTCGTAGTCCGGCAAAACGGAATATCTCTCCGTTTCCTCGTCGTATTCGTAGATAACCTTGTGCTGCTCTATAGCCTGTCCGTACGCGTCAACCGCAAGACGGTTGCCGTCGCGGTCCACGGGAATAGGCATGGCGTTTCCGTACTCCGAATGCTTCATGTTATGGAAGCAGGAGGCAATCAGCCTCTTGACGGTTTCGTTACCCCAAAGCCCCTCGCTTTCCTCGGAGGCGTCGTTTGCGTCCTCCTCGAGGTGTAAAAACGTATCTATATTTACCGTTCCGGATTCGGGAACGGTGGAAAAAACGATAAGCCTGTTAATAGCGCTTTCGATTTCCGCGCGCTCGGCTTCGCTGTAATCGTAAAAGTTTTTGTCAGGGTCCTGAAATTTTTTAAGTCCGTTGACAAACGGCATCAGCACGTTGTCGAAAAGCTCCTGCGAGTCGCTGACCGGAATATCCTGAAACTCGAATTCGATAGCGTACCCGAAGAGCTCGGTATAGGTGTTCTTTAAATCGTAAGTGGAAAACCCGTCCGCCATTTCAAAAACCGGAATGGTGTCGCTGCTGTACCCCGCCATCTGCTTTTCGCTGTCAACGGCTTCAAAGCCTTCGGGGGTGGGCATTTCGACGAACTTATAGAGCGGTTCGTAATCGTAATAAATGC
>CAYXBO010000159.1:0-3280 GCA_964463195.1 uncultured Christensenellaceae bacterium
GAATGGCGGAGTTCGAGGACTACGATTATTGGAAGAAGAGCGCCGTTCTCCGCGGTATAACCGACCTCGCGTCGATTGCCGGCGAAACCTTCGTTAAAGATAACAATTCCTATCTGTACGTGGACGTATACAATATCGTTCAGGAGGCGTATTCCGTCCTTGACGGCAAGATGGAAAGCGTGCGGCTTGTGGAACAGCGCGTAACGACGCTTCCCGCAACCAAGGTCGTAACCGCCGACGATTACGCAGACGTGAGACGCGCGCAGGACGAATATCTGTCCCTCACCGCCGACCAGAAGTCGATGTTTTCCACAAACCTCTATCAGAAGCTCATCGACAACGTTTCGAGATGCGAGCTTCTACGCATGCAGAACGAGGAGCTGGGAGTGGAAGTTAAGGGCGACGACGTTCCGCCGTACGTCAGGCTTCAGGCTTCGGCTGTCGACCGCCTGACGGACGACTATATCCGTATTCAGAACGTTATTATGTCGGGAATTGCAGATACGGAGCCAAGAGCACTTACCCGCGTCGTACGCGTTTCCTTCAGCGGGGAAAACAGCGAAAAGCCCTCGGGCGCGGTTACAATCCAAATCGATATCCCCGAAGAATACCGCATTTATACCGCCTTCGCGGTCTATCAGGTGCTGTCGGACGGAACCGTCGTCAGGGTTAACAACGTGAGAATTATGCCCGACGGCAGAAGCGTGAGCTTTTCGAGCGACGAGGCAAAGGGCACCTACGCACTTGCCGCCAACGCCAACATTCAGGAGAGAACGGCGGGCGATAAGGTTTACGCAACCATCTTCGGTATCGAAATAAACGGTACCATGATAATGTATATCAGTATCGGAGCGGGCGCGCTGTTCCTTCTCCTTATAATAATAGTCGTGATAACGGCGATAAGACGCAGACGCTTCCTCCACCGTTACGACAAAAAGCACCGCTACGGACTTGCGGCACGCGGCATCACCGCCGTTCCCAAGGGCAATAAGGCTCGCCGCCGCAATCCTCTCAACAAAGACGAGTATATGCGCACGCCGCATCCCGACGGAGTGAGGCCGACGGACGAAACCGACGACAAGAAGGCTTCCAAAGGGAAGTCGGATACGAAGACGAAAACCGTCGCTCAGGCAAAGCCTGCCGCTCAGGCAAAACCCGCAGCCGGCTCGGCGCAGAGCGCAACGACGAAAAAAGGCAAATAGAGACTTCAGATTATGGAAACCGCATTGATTATAATTGCTATTATCGTGGGAATAGCGGCGACGGGAATGAGCGCCGCTATCCTTATTATATTAAGGAAAAGGAAAGAGACGGTTGAGACTCCGGCAGAAGTGGATTTTTCCGCCGTCGAGAAAATGGTGGAAAAGTCCTCGAGAGACACGAGAGAGGAGCTTTCCCGCGCGTTCACCAATCAGATACAGACGGTTATGACCGGAGTCAACGAGATAGGCAAAAACAGCAAAGACACCGTCGAAGGGCTTAAGGCGGAGGTTGCCAAAAGCCTCGAGGCGATACGCCGCGACAATGACGAGAAGCTTGATAAAATGCGCGGAGTGGTTGAGGAAAAATTACAGACCACCATTTCGGAGCGCTTCAGCGAATCCTTTACCGTAATCAACGAAAGCCTTGCGTCGGTTACCAAGAGGCTGGGGGAAATGCGGACTTTGACGGACAGCGTGACTGACCTCAATAAAATGCTTTCCAACGTCAAGGCGAGAGGCACGTGGGGGGAGATTTCCCTCGAGAACATTCTTGACAATATACTGCTGCGTTCCCAGTACGACAAGCAGGTTGCCGTCAGACGGGGCGCGAGGGAAATGGTGGATTTCGCAGTCAAGCTTCCGGGGAATGCCGACGGCGAAACCGTTTATCTTCCGATAGATTCCAAATTTCCGTCGGACGATTACGTGAGACTTCAGGAAGCGTCCGAAAGAGCCGACAAGGCGGAGGTCGAAAGGCTCAGAAAAGAGCTGTTTACCCGCATTAAGCTTATGGCGAAGGACATTCACGATAAATACGTAAATCCGCCTAAAACTACCGATTTTGCCATAATTTATTTCCCGACGGAGGGTATTTATTCCGAGGTTGCGCAGGATACCGAGCTGATGTCGAAGCTTCAGGAGCTGAAAATTCTTCCCGCGGGTCCGACGATTATATCCGCTCTTCTAAACAGTCTTACGATGGGCTTCCGTACCTTGCAGATACAGAAAAAGAGTCTGGAAATATTCGAGGTTTTCCATAAGATTAAAAAGGAAATGGCGAAGTTCGACAGCGCTCTTGCGGACGTGGAAAATAAGCTCAACAGCGCGGTTAAGAGTATAGGCACTGCAACCGACCGTTCCCGCAAGCTGACCGGCAAAATCGAGAGAATCGAACTTCCGGACGAGGCTCAGGCGCAAGCTTTGGAGGTCGCGGCGGACTATGAATAAGAATATTCCAAATATAATAAGCCTCTTGAGAATAGCGCTTATACCCGTGCTGTTCGTCCTCTTCTTTCTCAAGCTGTATATCGCCGCGGCGGTGTTTTTCGTGGTGCTGTCCTTAACCGACAGCCTCGACGGTTTTCTTGCGAGGAAGTGTCAGGCGGTGTCGAATTTCGGAAAGTTCCTCGACCCCATAGCCGATAAAGTGTTGGTCGTATCCGCCATGTTTTTGGTGGCGATAGGCGGCGTTCTCGACGTGTATTCCATTGCGATATGCTTCACTTTAGTGGTTGCCCGCGACTTTATCGTAAGCGGCTTCCGCTTGATAGCCGTCGAGGCGGGAGTGGTCATTGCCGCCGATATATGGGGTAAAATCAAAACCTTTTTATTGGACGCCGCTCTTGCGCTTCTTCTCGTCGCTTCCCTTCACGAAATCGTGCTGTACGTCGGTATGGCGGTTCTTTACGCCGCGACTTTGGTCGCCGTATTCAGCGGTTTGAATTACTTGATTAAAAACAGAAAAGTTTTCGGAAAAAAGGATGAAGAATAGTCTTTTCCTCTGCCCGAACTGCGGAGAAGCGCTCATAGAGACGGAAAAGTCCTTCGTGTGCCCTTCGGGGCATATTTTCGACCGCGCAAAGAGCGGGTACGTCAATCTCTACATTAAAAAGTCGAGCGACAGAACGGGCGACAGCAAGGAATCCGTCGCCGCCCGCGAGCGCATTATGAGCCTCGGTTATTACGAGCCTCTCTTTGAGGTTTTGGAAAGGTTTATTCCGGACGGCGGAACCGTTCTCGACGTCTGCTCCGGCGAAGGGTGGCTGGACCGCGCACTTTGCGCCAAAAAACCGGATATC
>CAYXBO010000160.1:0-3270 GCA_964463195.1 uncultured Christensenellaceae bacterium
GTATGGCGCAGTTTGGTAGCGCGCTTGAATGGGGTTCAAGAGGCCGGAAGTTCGAATCTTCTTACCCAGACCATCTGCTAAGGGTCGCTCACATGCGACCCTTAAACAAATTGACAAATATAACAATTATAGTATACTAAAGCTATGCAACGGATAGTTAAAGACGCATTCGGAATATTCAAAGCACTGTTCGCTATCGGAATGATTTACTTGGTTGTTTTTTTCATAACGAACGGTATGAGCGTTCCGGTGCGCTACGACGGCGATTTTGAAATAAGCACGGGGAAATTCGGTATAAATCCCACGTGGATGCGCGACGGAGACAGCATGGCGGTTGCGGAAATTCTGGCGCGGGCGGATTTGACTACCGACAGCGGCAGACTGGACGCGGCTTACGAAATTTATACTCTTGCTCTCGGGAGGCTGGCTCTTGCGGAAGGCTACGGCACACGCGCAAAGTCGGTTATCGAGTTTTCGCAGCCCGGTATGGCGCACGGAGTGGTGAACACCGCTCAGATAAGAAACGTTCGTAAAATAGGGACGCCCGCTCTTTCGGCGAACCAGCCGTTTGAATACTATTATCAGAACGTTATAACCGTTAAAGAAATAGAGGCCTCCTCCAACATAAAAGGCGTAATGGAGGGTATGATAAATAAGGGTATCAGAGAATACTCTGACGGTACCGACGTTTACGCGCAGACGGGCTCCGACCCGTATATGGACAAGGACGGCGGCGGGGCAAACTGGCGGAACGCTCAGATAAAACCGTATCCGTTCGGCGAGGGCATAAGAAGCTACGGCGACGGAGAGCTCCGCGAAAAGTCCAACTATATCATAAATCCCGACACCGTTATTGCCGAAAGCGTCAGAATAGAAAACGCAACTGCGGCAGACGGAAGCGCGGCGTACAGAATAACCTTCGGCATAGATTGCGGAGACGGCGGAGAGGACAGCGCGGTATATTACGAAGCTAAAAGTATAGTTGACGTTATGGGTAAAAGCCTGACGTTAAAAGGTATATCCGCGGAGGTATCAATGCTGGTTTTTCCTAACGGATATATAACGGAATGGGAAACGAATTCCCAATGGGATACGACCTTTAATTTGAGGTTTATCAAATTGCAGGGCTCGAGTTCTCTTTCCTCCAAAGAGACCATGAGCTACGATTTGGACGAAACTCGGGTTATCGACTACAGAGGGGTGGCGGCATGAGCGCAAAAAAAAGCTTGATTTTTACAACGGTTGCGTTGTTTTTACTGCTGACGGTTACAGCGGCCGTTTCAGGACTGTTTACAACACCCGCAAACGCAAAGGAAGCCGTACGCGTGGCAATAAATTGCCCGCTCTATAAAAATGCGGAGTTTTCCGAGGAATTCGACCTTATTCCGCAGAACGCAGAGGTGTCTCTTACTGGGGACGTGGACGCTAACGGCTTTATACAGGTGGCTTACGGGACGATGGAAGGATACGTCCTTGCGAGAAATCTTTACCGCACGTCGGACGAAATAGGTACGGACACCGTGACGGTCAGGGTTACGTCCGAAAAAATCGGCACTTTGGTCGATATAAAAAAGTATCCGATGGAGTCGGAAACCATAGCAAGTCTTAAAGACGGAACTAAAGTGGAAAAGGTAGTCGGCGGTGTGGAATACGGCGATTATACCGAAATAATATTTAACGGCGAACGCGCGTTCGTGCCTACGGTTCACATTACCGACGGCGTAACCTATTATCAGACCGTCGTGATAATTCTGTGCGTTGCGGCGTTCGTGCTGCTCGGTTGCGCCGTGGCGATTATCGCGTACGGCAAGAAACGCAAGGCTATTGTGAAGCGAGGTCAAAATGGGGTATTATAACAATAGAAAACGCAATAAGAATAAGAAACCGCGCGAGGATAATTATATCCCGCCGTTTTCCGCGGAAGTTCTGGCAAAACCTCTTTCGGATTTTCCCTTTAACCAGAAAACCGCCGAGCTTTTAGCCGGCGCCAAGATAAATACGGTGCTGGAGCTCGTGAAAAAAGAGGAAAAGGATTTATACAAAATCAGCACCTTCAACAAGAAAAATCTGTTCGACGTAATAAACACTCTTAAAAGGAACGGCGGACTGTTCTTAAAGCCGACCGCCGAAAAGCCCGCAGAGAAGGCTCCCGAAGCCGCCGCGCGCCCGCAGACTAACGCGCAGCCCGACCGCCGCGGGGGCGGTAAACCCGAAACAGGAAAGAACGAACGGCGGGACAATAAAAACGCCGCAAAAGACGACAGAAGGAATAATCGGGACAAAAACGAGCGTTTCGCGCCCGTTACCGAAAAGTCAACCAAAGCCGAACGCGAAAAGCTCCGTCCCAAGAAAACCAAAGTCGAATACTATTCGGATTCTTACGTTAAAATGAATAAAAACGGCAAATGGGGATTCATGACCCGCGACGGCAAAGAAGTTATCGAGGCTAAATTCGACGACGTTTCCGTGTTCAAGGAAGACCTCTGCTGCGTGGAAATCAACGGAAAAATGGGGTATATCAACAGAGAAGGCGCTTTCGTCATAGAACCGCAATACGACCTCGCCATGAGCTTTTCCGAAGGGCTTGCCAACGTCTACAAAGGCGAAACCTGCGGCTATATCGATAAGGAAAACAACGTCGTCGTGGAGTTTAAATTCGACGCCGGTACGGCGTTCACCGACGGCTCCTGCCGCGTCAAAAAAGACGGTAAGTGGGGTGAGCTCTATTTTACCGAAAAAGACGGAAACAAAACTACCGAAATAAGATGGATTATTTGATTTAGCGTTCTTTTTTTCGGGAGAAAAAAAGAACCAAAAAAAGCCAACTTAAGCCGCGAGTTCGCAACTTTGTTGCTGAAACTCGCGGCTTTTGTCTTTATTGGTGATTGTTCACTAAGACAATTGGAATTAACAAGATACAAACAAAAACGAAAACCGCAAACTTGAGCAATGGAATTGCGGGTTTGCGGTTTTAACTTCGTCTTTTTTGGTACTTTTTTCTTCGCAGAAAAAAGTACAACCAAACAAATTACGCTTTAATGCTGTCGAGAGCTTTAGCGAGCTGAGCTTTTTTGCGGGAAACGGTGTTGATGTGGTAAACGCCGTCGGACTTCGCGCTGTCTAAGAGCGAGAAGAGCTCGGGGAGCATAGCGGAAGCTTTTGCGTAATCTTTTTCGGCGATAACGGCTTCGTATTTTTTGATAGCGTTCTTGATACGGGATTTTTTGCTGTTATTCTGCGCTTTTTCTTCACGGCTGATGAGAACGCGTT
>CAYXBO010000161.1:0-3219 GCA_964463195.1 uncultured Christensenellaceae bacterium
AGCGCGAAAATATCCGCGTACAGCTCGGCAAAATAAATTCGGCGGATATCTCCACGATACATTCGTTCTGCGCGCGCCTCGTCCGCACGTATTTCTACGCGTTCGACGGGGTTGACGCCTCGTTCGAGATTGCCGCCGACGGCGCGGACGTTGCGGAAATGCAGAATAGAGCTATGGACAACCTGTTCGACAGGCTGTACGGCAAGGGCGAAATAAAAGCGGACGAAAAGTTTTTATACCTCGTTGACAGACTTAAAAAGAAGCGCAGCGACCGATCCGTCCGCGAAGCGCTTTTAGGGGCTTACGCGCGGCTGAGGATAGAACCCGAATATTTAAGCATTGCGGACAAAACCGAGCGCACTTTTTCCGACGAAGGATTTTCGGCTGTCTGCGCACGCTTCGGAGAAATCGTGGGCGCGCGGTGCGCCTATTATGCAAGTAAAGTAAAAGAGTTCGGGCAAACTTTAACTTTCGCTTCGAACGGCGAGGGATATCAAGCTGTGCTCGGCGAAACGTACGACAGCTTGAATTACGTTGCAACTAAAAAAGATATTTTTGACCGACCTTTAAAGTTGAACACCACTTCGAAGCCGAGGGTTAAACCCGAGAACGCGGAAGAGGACGCGCGGTTTGCCGACTTTATCAAAGGCATTAAAAAGCGGTACGAAAATCTGTTTAAAGATATCAAAAGCTTAGAGGAAGAACGGACTGCGTTCGACGAGAGCGGCGCGCTCGCAAGGGCGTTTGTTTACGTGTTATTGCAGTTCGATAAGGAATATGAGGCGGTTAAACGCGAAGAAGGCAAGCTCGACTACGGCGATTTGGAGCATTTAGCCTATTCGCTGGTGTGCTCCGAAGAGGACTGCGATATCGACGTCAAAGCGCAGATAAACGAAAAATATACCTACGTTTTCGTGGACGAATACCAGGACGTCAACCCCATTCAGGACGCTATTATAAACGCGGTTGCGCGCGGCGACGTGTTCAAGGTCGGGGACGTCAAGCAGGCTATTTACGGCTTCCGCGGCAGCCGCTCGCACTTCTTTGCTGGGCAGCTGCAGGAGGCGGCAAAAAGCGGAAGCTGCATTGTTCTCCCTCATAATTTCCGCAGCTCGGGCGCGGTGGTAAACTTGGTCAACGAGCTGTTTTCGCGCGTTATGACTAAGTCGGTTTGCGGTTTCGATTACGCTGCGGAAAACCACGCAATGATAAGCGGAATTGCGGAAAGCGACGGGCGCGGCGAAGCGGAAATTTGCACGTTCGACGACGCGGCGCAAGAGCGTGCGATTGCGGACGGTATATACAGCATTACCGAGCAATCGCCCGAAAGCGCGCCCCCTTGCGCGGAGAGCAACGCTATAGTAAATCTCATAGACGAGCTTCTGAAAAAGGATATATTCGATGCGGAAATGGGTTCTCTCAGACCCGTTCAGCAGGGGGATATTTGCGTACTTACGCGCAAGAAAAACAAAAAGAGTATTATAGAAGTTGAGCGCGCTCTGCTTGCCGAAGGCTACAACGTGGACGGCGCGACGGAAGCAAATGTCTGCGACAGAGCGGAGATAAAACAGCTTTTGAATATTTTATCTTATATAGATAACTCGGAGCAGGACGTCGCTTTTGCCGCTTCGCTTTTATCCCCTCTCGGCGGACTTTGCGAGGACGAGCTGGCGGCAATCAGGGTATACGGCGGAACGGGCAAGAACGCGCCCCCGTTCAGAAGATGTGCGGAAAAGTACGCGCACGAAAAAGGCGACGCGCTTGCCGAAAAACTCAACGCATTTTACGAAAAAGCAAACTATCTTAGGCGGCTTTCGGAAGGAATAGGCGCGGCGCGGCTTATAGATAAAATTGCGGAAGAGGGCGGTTTCGTGGCGGTATATGCCGATGTAAATAAGCTTTCGGCGCTCAGAAGGTTTCAAAAGGAAGCGTATTCGGCTACGGGCGAGCTGTCGCTAAACGCGTACCTTGCAAAGCTTAAAACCGCAGGTTACAAGGTCAACGCGCCCTTGCCGCTTTCCTCCAACAGCATTAAAATCATGACTATGCACGCTTCCAAAGGACTGGAGTTTCCCGTGGTTATTCTCGCGGATATCGCTTCGGGCTTCGGCGGCGACGAGCGCGGGGAAATGCCCTACGACGAAGAGTTCGGCTTCGCCCCCAGGTATTACGAGCGCGAGCGGAAAATTTACGATAGCACCGTGCTCAGAAAGCTTTGCCGCCTGCGTGCGGAAACGGAAGATTTGAAAAACGAAATTAATCTGTTCTACGTTGCGTGCACGCGCGCGAAAAATAACTTATATATTTTGTCGGGCAAGACCAAAGCGTTCGACGGCGCGGGCATGCTGACTGCCGACTGCTACGCCGACCTTTTCGACGAAAATTCGCTAAATTATGCGGTTAAACGCCCTATATATGCGGGTGAACGCGCACAAAACGGCGAAAAAGGACAGTCTGCAAAAGTTTTGTCAGGCTTTGCTTCGGACGTGCAATTGTATGAAAATTTGCGCGAGACGTTCGGCGTAAGCCTGTACGGCGACGGCGCTAATCTGCCCGTAAAGAGCTCGGCTACGAGCATATTGAGCCTTGCGGGCGAAGAGCAAATCCACCCCGTTCTGTTTGACGAAGAGCGCGCCGCGGGCGGCGATACAAGCGTGGAAAGCGGTATCGCGTACCACAGATTTTTACAGCTTTGCGACTTTTCAATCAAAGACGGCGACGGAATAAAAGCGCAGATTGAAAGCTGGCAAAGTGGCGGATTGATAACACCCGAGCAGGCGGAAATTCTGCAGATCGGGCAGCTTCAAAGCATTTTGGCTATGCCGCAGTTTTTATCGCTCGGACAGAGAGAAACTTACCGCGAACGCGAGTTTTTGTACGCGCTGTCCGCGGAAGAATATAAGGCGCTGTCAAGGGGCGAACTGCCTCCCGAAAGTATACAGACGGAAAACGCGCGTACGGTTATTATACAGGGTGCTATCGACCTGCTCGTCGTCAACCGCGAAAACGGAAAGGTGGTAAGCGTGGATATAATAGACTACAAGTATTCTTCTTTATCGGACGGATACCTTAAAAATAAATACGCGCCGCAGCTTGCGCTTTACAAAAAAGCGGTGGCGAAAATTTACGGCTTACAGCCCGACATGGTTTCAACTACAATTGTCAATATCCGCGGTTGCAGTGCGGTAAAAATCGAATTATAGCGATAGCTTTTTATTC
>CAYXBO010000162.1:0-3218 GCA_964463195.1 uncultured Christensenellaceae bacterium
CAAACCCCTGCATGCGCTTGAATCTCGCGATAGCGTCGCAGACGACGGTGGTGTAACAGGTGCCGATATGCCACTTCCCGCTCGGGTAGTAAATCGGAGTAGTAATATAAAACTTGGGTTTCTCAGCCATTTTAAGCCTCACAAAAACGTACTTTATTGTGTATTATATATTATAATCTTTGGAATGTAAACTATAAAGCGCACAGATTTTGCATTTGACTTTATACCGTTTTTCAGTTAAAATTGAGATAGCAAAACACTCGCAACCGACTCCGTTTGAGCGCATTTTTTGCAAAGCAAAACCACCCGAGCCGGCATCGAGCAAGTCAATTCTGCGCGGTTTTTCTTCATAAAAACCCATCTTTTCAATCCGGAGGCAAACAATTTATGAAAATCGTCACCATAAGCCGCGAATACGGCAGCGGAGGAAGAGAATTAGGAAAAAGAATAGCGGCGGCTCTCGGCTTTTCTTACTATGACAAAGAGATACTTACCGAGCTTTCCGCCCGCACCGACCTCGACGAAAAATACGTTGAAAAGGTTCTCGAAAACGGCATAAAGCCCAACTACGGAATGGCGTTCGGGCACCCTTCCGCATTCGTTACCGCAAGCGTGGCTTCCCAGACCGACATACTGGTTGCTGAGCAAAAGCTCGTCAAGGAAATCGGCGCGAAATGCGACTGCGTAATAGTCGGTCGTAACGCTTCCGTCACCCTCTCGGAGCATAATCCCTTCCGCATTTTCGTGTACGGAGACCTTCCGTCTAAAATAGAACGCTGCCGCAAGCGCTCCCCCGAAGACGACGCGCTGACGGATAAGGAGCTCGTTTCCAAAATGAAGAAAATGGATAACGCCCGCGCCAATCTCCGCAGACTTACCGCGGGAACCGAATGGGGAGAACGCGGAGGCTACGACCTCATGGTCAACACCTCGGGCGCGGACTTCGATAAAATCGTTCCGCTGATTGCGCAATACGCTATAACTAAATTTAACAAATAGTGACTGCACGAAGTAAATCGCAGTCGAACACATCCTATCCCGCCTCTTTTCGGCTCTCTCTGCGTTAAACTCGCTTGACGTAGCGCTGCTACGCCTGCGACTCCTTTGCCTTGATATAGCACGAAAATCCTTCGGTTAGGACGCTTGCGTTTTTGCTTCACAAAAATGTGTTCCATGCAATTTACTTCGTGCAAATAATGCTTTCAAAACTATGAGAATACAATTATCAGACCACTTTACCTATAAAAAACTGCTGAGATTCGTCACTCCGTCCATTATAATGATGGTTTTTACGTCCGTCTACGGAGTCGTGGACGGACTTTTCGTGTCCAATTTCGTAGGCAAAACGGCCTTTGCCGCAATAAATCTCATAATGCCCGTTTCGGTGGGACTCGGAGCGCTCGGGTTTATGATAGGAACGGGCGGTTCCGCCCTCGTTGCCAAAACGCTCGGCGAAGGAAATTCCGAGCGCGCGTCCCGCCTGTTTACCATGCTCGTTATAGTTTCGGCAATAGGCGGAACGGTTCTTGCGGTCGTGGGAATTCTCATAACCAAACCCGTGGCAATCGCCCTGGGAGCAACCGACGACATGCTCGGCGATTGCATAACCTACAACTTCGCACTGCTTGCGGGACTGCCGTTCTTCACTCTTCAGAACGTCTTCTCCTGCTTTATGGCAACGGCGGAAAAACCTAAGCTCGGGCTTGTCATAACCGTCGGAGCGGGCGTTACCAATATGATTCTCGACGCAATTCTTATCGTCGGAGCACACCTCGGCGTGCTGGGGGCTGCGCTCGCAACGGTTGCCTGTCAGGTGGTCGGTGCGGTGGTTCCGATAATATATTTCGCCAACAAAAACAACGCCTCACTACTGCGGTTCCTTCGCCCCGCCTTCGGTTTCAAAGCCCTTCTTAAAGTCTGCGCCAACGGTTCCTCAGAGCTCATGACCAACCTGTCCATTTCCATAGTCAACATGGCGTACAACTTTCAGCTCATTAAAATAGCGGGTGAAAACGGAGTGGCGGCTTACGGAACCATTATGTACGTAAACTTTATCTTTATTTCCATTTTCATCGGCTTTTCGCTTGGAACTGCCCCGATTATCGGCTTCCACTACGGGCTATGCAACAATGCGGAGCTTCATAACGTGTTCAAGAAATGTCTTATCATTGTAGGCATCGGCGGCGTTATCTTGGCCGGCTCCGCAATCGGTCTCGCCTATCCTCTCTCCATGCTGTTCGTAGGCTACGATAAGGAGCTGCTGGAAATGACCGTGCGCGGATTTATGATATACTCCCTCTCGTTTTTGGTCAACGGCTTCAACGTGTTCGGCTCCTCCTTCTTTACCGCCTTAAATAACGGCTTGGTTTCCGCAGTCATTTCCTTCAGCCGTCTGTTGCTGTTCCAGATGATAGTCGTCTTTACCCTGCCGCTCCTTCTCGGTTTAGACGGAGTGTGGCTGTCCATAACGGTTGCCGAGCTTCTGGCTCTCATTCTTACCGTTACATTTTTTGTCACTCAGAAAAAGAAATACGGATTTTAATTTGTCGCCTGTTCCAACCGTAGCTCACACAGCCTTATCGGCTCTTTTTGCCCCTATCTTCGTCAAATTCGTTTGACGTAGCTCTGCTACGACTGCACGCCTTTTCCTTGATACAGCACAAAAATAGCGCGAAAATGCTCTGTGCTCGCTTCGCTTGTCTCAGGCATTTCATGTATTTCGTAACGCAAAAATATGTTTTCTGAAGTTGACACAGGAAACTCTGTTATAGTAATATTTTAAATATAAGGAGAATTTAATTATGCTGCTCGCAGATTTCAAAAAACTCAAAATAGAAGCAATGAAAGCACACGACGAGGACGCGGTTAAGGCGCTCAACGTCGTAATCAATAAACTCATGCTCGCGTCCATCGAAAAACGCGCAAAAGGCGAGGAAATGACCGACGCAGACACCGTCGCCATTCTTCAGAAAACCGAAAAAGAACTCTTAGAGGAACGCGCGGGTTACGAAAAAGCAGGCAGAGCCGACACCGTCGCCTCTCTCGATAAGCAGATTGCCGCAGTCAAAAAGTATATGCCGCAGATGATGTCTCAAGAGGAAATCAAGGAAATTATCCTCTCCCTCCCCGACCGCTCCGTCCCCGCAGTCATGAAGCACTTCAAAACCAATTTCGCAGGAAAATGCGAAATGAAAACCGTCAGCGAGGTTCTGAAGTCG
>CAYXBO010000163.1:0-3212 GCA_964463195.1 uncultured Christensenellaceae bacterium
AGCGTAACGGCAGGGCATCCCGACAAGGTTGCCGATAAGATTGCCGACGCGATTCTCGACGCGACTCTTGCTATTGACCCCGACGCGCACACGGGGATAGAAGTCGCCGTAACAACCGATTTCGTTTTGGTTATGGGCGAGATTTCCGCGAGCGGTTACCCCGACGTAGAAAAAATCGTAAGGGATACTATAAGGGAAATCGGATACGACAGAGACGGCGAAGGCTTCTCGGCAGACACCGTAGAAATCGAGGTAAGACTCGACCGTCAATCCCCCGATATCGCTCAGGGCGTCAACAGAAGTCTCGAGGCGGAGTCCGGTGACAAATACGATTTGATTGGTGCGGGCGACCAAGGGATGATGTTCGGTTTCGCGACGAATGAAACGGAAAGCCTCATGCCTATGGGTATAGTTCTTGCCCACGCTCTGACCAAAAGACTGGAGGAAGCGCGCCGCGACGGCTCCGTTCCTTTTCTCCGTCCCGACGGCAAAGCGCAGGTAAGTCTCGAGTACCGCGACGGCAAGGTGAACAGAATAGACTGCATCGTCGTTTCCACCCAGCACGAGGAAAGCGCCGATATCGAAACGGTGAGAAAAGCCGTTAAGGAACAGATAATCGACAGAACGGTACCCCAAAACCTCATAGACAGGGAGACTAAAGTTCTGATTAACCCGACGGGACGGTTCGTCGTCGGCGGTCCGCACGGCGACAGCGGTCTTACGGGAAGGAAGCTTATCGTAGACAGCTACGGCAGTTATTCCTGCCACGGCGGCGGAGCAACCAGCGGCAAAGACCCCTCTAAGGTTGACAGAAGCTCGGCGTATTTCGCAAGGTATGCAGCTAAGAATATCGTTGCGGCGGGGCTTGCCGACAAGGTGCAGCTTCAGGTCGCTTACGCAATAGGTAAAGCCCGTCCCGTATCCCTCGAGGTCAACACCTTCGCAACGGGGAAGGTTCCGGACGAGAAAATTGCCGCGGCAGTCGCAAAGGTTTTCGACTTCAGACCGGCGGCGGTAATAGAGGCTCTCGGACTTAAAAATCCGATTTATAAAGCTACGACCAACTACGGCGCTTTCGGAAAATCCGACATGCCGTGGGAGAGGACGGATAAAACGTCCGAACTTTTAAAAGCTCTTAATGACGGTAATTGAGGGGACGGTAGCGAGCGTTGTTTTCCACAACGACACCAACGGATATTCCGTAATAGAATTGTATGCCGACGGCGGTTTTGAAACAGCTGTCGGCATTTTGCCAACTGTGACGGAAGGAGAGTACCTGAGACTTACCGGAGAATACGCCGTGGTTCCGAAATACGGCAAGCAATTCAAGTTCACCGATTTCGAGGCGACGGTTCCGGTTGACGAAAACGATATCGCGCGTTATCTTGCGAGCGGTCTTTTTAAAGGAATAGGGCAGAAGACCGCCGAAAGAATAGTGGAGAAATTCGGGAAAAACGCCTTGGAGATAGTGGAGAACGAGCCGGAAAAGCTTGCCCGCATCAAAGGTATCAGCCTTAGCAAGGCTATGGAAATCAACAAAGAGTTTATCGAAAACAGCGTTATGCGGCAGAGCATCATGTTTTTGCAGAAATTCGGAGTTTCCACCGCGCTTGCAATAAAGATATGCGCCGTTTATAAGAACGAAACCGTAAGCGTTCTCAAGGAAAACCCTTACCGTCTTATCGAGGACGTGGACGGAATAGGATTTATCAAAGCCGACGCTATAGCCGCCGAAATGGGGATTGCAAAAGACAGCTTTTTCCGCGTAAAAGCTGGGATTATATACGTTCTCCGCGAGGCGGAAAAGGACGGAGGGCATACCTACGTTCCTTACGAAATGCTGGTTGAGGACGTTTCGCGGATACTTGAGGTTGATGGCGAAGAAGTAATTTCCTCGGCGATAAAGGAGCTGCAGCTGCACGGACTTCTGACCGTTGCCGACAAGATAAAGACCGAGGAGCCGCATAAAGCGGTGGCGTTAAAGGTCAATTTCTTATTGGAAAATTCCATAGCGGCTGAGCTCGTGAAGCGCATTTATTACGCCGAACCCGCTCCTATGGATGTGGACGAAGAGATAGAGCTATATCAGAAAACCCACGGAATTACTCTCCACGAAAAGCAGAAGGACGCGGTGAAAAACGCGCTGAACGCAGGCTGCGCGATAATTTCCGGAGGCCCAGGAACGGGAAAAACCACCATAATAAAGTGTATTTGCAGTATTCTCAACGGGAGAGGAATGACGTTCAGTCTCGCCGCTCCCACGGGACGCGCCGCTAAAAGAATGACCGACGCGACGGGTGAGGAAGCCAAAACCCTGCACCGCATGCTCGGGGTGGATTTCAAGAGCGGAGTGGGGCGGTTCATGTATAACGAACGGAACAAAATGGACGCCGACGTGGTTATTATAGACGAAATATCCATGGCGGACGTGTTTATTTTCAACGCCGTTTTAAAAGCCTTAAAGCCGGAGTCTAAGCTCATTCTGGTCGGAGATAAAGACCAGCTGCCGTCGGTTTCCGCGGGAAATATTCTGGGGGATTTGATATCCTCGGGGCTCGTTCCCGTAACGTTTCTGAGCTTTATTTACAGACAGTCGGAAAAAAGTCTCATTATTTCCAACGCCCACAGAATAAACGACGGAGAAATGCCCGTTCTCGACAACCGGAGCGGAGATTTCTTCTTCGACGAGAGAAGCGACAGGGCGGAGCAGGTCGAGGCGGCGGTTTCCATGGTAAAGGAACGGTTGCCGAAATTTCTGGGGCTCACTCCCGCGGACATTCAGGTGCTTGCGCCGGCGAAAAAGGGGATTTCCGGAGTTACTGCCTTAAACGTCGCCCTTCAGAACGCCTTAAATCCCAACGGAAAACCGCTTATTTACGGCGAAACCGAATTCAGAGAGGGCGACCGCGTTATGCATATTAAGAACAACTACGACAAGGTGTGGTACAACGTGTTCGGCGAAGTGGACGACGGCGGAAGCGGTATTTTCAACGGCGATATGGGCGTGGTTCATAAGGTCGTCAGCACCCGTAAAGACGAGGAAGAGCTCATAGTTTACACCGAAGACGGGCGTTATATCAAATATAAGAGCGAGGATTTAAAGGAGCTCATGCTGTCTTATGCGGTGAGCGTTCACAAGTCTCAGGGCAGCGAGTTCCCCGCGGTAATCGTGGTCCTCAACGCCGGAAGTCCCATGCTTCTCACCAAAAATC
>CAYXBO010000164.1:0-3200 GCA_964463195.1 uncultured Christensenellaceae bacterium
ATTTAGCGGGAGCAAAACTCCTTGCCGGCGACATTGACGACGACGGAGACATCACAACGGTAGACAAGGCCCAGCTGAACGCCTATACTCTCGGCTCCTTCGATATCTATGAAAACCTCATCCTGAAAACCGCCACAGCACAAGCTCTGAGCGTAGAGGCAGAAGAGGGCGAAGTGCCTGTTGAAACAAATACAGTAACGCTTTCCGAAACTACTTTAATTGAAGTAGAAACAATAGAAGAAATGGAAGCGAAGAGTGAGCTTCCCGAGAAAGCGCCTTCGGCAGATAGAAACACAATAGTAGTTGATACCAAACGCTTGAGAGTGAGCTTTTAAGGGGTTTGTACTTTTTGTTTCGCGACAAAAAGTACCAAAAAACGCTCCGCCCCCTCTTTTGCGATGCAGGGGGCGTCCCCCGGCAACGCTTCTTGTGGATATTGGGGAGTCCGCGCAAACTTGCGAACATGCGCGGACGGATAAAAAGGATATTTTAATTAAACGCGGGGAACCTCTTTCCCCGCACCCCTTACTCATAAGGATTCCCCCTTATCATAAAAATGAAGAGCGATAAGTGAAAAAATAGTGGAAACGGTGCGGAAATGTGCCGTTTCTTTGTTTTGGCAGAAACTGTGAACGGTAAAAGTGTTGACGGATTGATTTCAGAAGTTTAGAATATATATGTATAGTTGGCGGAATATGCCGAAAGTACAAAGATAAGGAATAAGATAATTGTAATGAAAACGTTACAAGGTAGAAAAATACTGATAATCGTTTTAACGGCGGTATTAGTCATATTAAGTGCTTTGACACTGTTTTCCTTGACACCCGAAAAGGGCGCGGAAGCGCTTACTTCAACTGATATTTTGAAGGCAACAAAAGTAGGTAATGGTGCAGAGTTGTGGGACGCTCAAAAAGGCGTTTTTGACGGCGACGTAATGGACGACCTCATAAATAAACTTTTTGGGACTGAAAAACCGGTAGATTACATAAAAACCAATGGTACAAACGACTATGAAACATATGGAAAAAACGTTCCGAACAGCACAGAAAAAGGAATTAAATATTATGTAGTTCCTGCGTCTACAATCAACGCAAATGTAAGAGTGAACAATACAACTTATGGAATGGTTGTAGTGTTAGACGGCAAAGAGTGGATGGTTACATCACTTACGCTTGATAAAAATGATAATCCGGTTGTGACTTTGATGCTTGCAAATGATTTGGGCGAGGATAGATTTCATTCATTCGCTAGCAATTCAAAAGGCAACAATATGTATAGTACAAGTTTTATCCGCAATCAGTTACTTACGCACAATAATTGGAGCCTTTTCAATACAACGGGAACTAATGGGTTTGCAAGCAGATTTTTGGTGCAACCCATAAATATTCAATATCAGCATACGGAAACAATATATGGTAGAGAAGCAAGTTGGACAAATTGTCCTAACGACGCATTATGTGCGTTATCTTCCGGATGGAACGCAAATGTATATTATCAACCTAGTGACTCTTATAAAGACCCAACCGGAACAACAGTGCGTTACGACGCTTGGGGTACAGACTATATTTGGTTACCTTCAATTACGGAAACAGGTACAAGTGGAATTTTAAGTGCTAAATCGATTTGGAATTTAAGTAATTATCAACGTATGCACAATGCTCATGAATACACTGCGTTGCGTACAGGAGATGGTGGGCATTATCAATACACATATTTGTTGAAGTCTACTGGTGCGTTCAGCAACTTAACACCGGAGACTTACAATGGAATTCGTCCGGCAATACACTTGAATTTAAACGCAGCAATTTTGGCTACTGGAACGTTGACTGACAATCCGGAAACCGTAACGACTACGTATAACGGCAACGTTCAGACCTTAAAAAGTGCCTATACTGCAAATCCAAGCGAAGTGCGTTGGTATAATGCTACGTATTACGAGCATACCGGCGGTTACATTACGGTAACGCCCGAAACCGAATTGAAAAACGCTGGCGAGCATTGGGTTAAGGTGGAAATAACAAACGCCTGGGGTACTGCCATAAATACGAAGATTGCTTCCGAGCGCACAAGATGGGGTTGGACTGATGCTCAGCTTGCCACAGCACAGGCAAGTCGAAAACCTCAGTTCAGAGGCGCTGCCGTAACGGAATCGGGGCACACGGAATCGGATACCGTCCGATGGTTCAAATTTACGATAAACCCAAAAGAATTAACGGTAAGTGCGCCTTCATATAACGTGTCGACGGGGCAATTTACTGCGCCGAAGTTTACGAATAACGGAGAATTAGTGGGAGACGCTCCGCCCGCGATAGCTACGAGGTTTACCGGAACGGCTACTGACGGGAGTGAAATCAACCAAATTGACGAGGTTCCGACGAAACCGGGTGCCGCGCCGTACAGGGCACAGGCGATACTGGTCAATTCGTCAACGGACAAAACGCCATACAGCGGCGGTAACTTTGTAATCAAAAACGAGTCTAACATGACTTGCGACGTTACAATCAGACGGCAGAGGTTGACGATTGCCGCATCCGGTGAAGGCAACAAAACCTATACGGGCAGTGATATAAAATTTATTCTTTCGGGATACAACGAAGCATGGCGGGAGGTAGCGACGTTTACCGTTAATTCCGAAAACCTCAAGCTGGAAGGGAGCGATGCCGACAATTGGTATCTCGTTGCGAAAGATGCCGGAACGTATCAGGCTACGCTGGCAATAAAACAAGAGTACAAGGCATATTGGTGTTGGGATACTCCAAATGCTTCCGACGAAATCACAACCGAGCAGGTTGTTTCCGTAACGATTACGAGAAAAACGGTATTTGTGGACTTCCTGAGTACGAGCGGCTCCTTCCTCATGCAAAAAAATGAGGAGGTTACGTTTAGCGCAGAGGCGCTGAACGTCGTTGACGGCGATGAGGTAAAGGTTTCGCTTGAATACTGCAATGTAAAGGACGACAGCACCAAGATTCCCGTATCCGGCGGGGTTTTGGACGCTTCTAAAATAGAGGATTCCGGTACTTTCAGGATGTATGTCAGTCTTGACGATACTTTGGGAGATAATAAAAATTACGTGCTTGATACGAGTAGCTCATATCAGGATTTTACAATAAGCGCGAAATCTCCGACTATTGAAACTGTCAGCTGGGAATACAGGGAAAACGGCGGAGCGGCTACTCCTATTTCGGGCGGAGAGAGTC
>CAYXBO010000165.1:0-3163 GCA_964463195.1 uncultured Christensenellaceae bacterium
GATATCAACGCTAATCCCAAAACTCCCGAGGAGAAGGAAAAGCAATGGGATTTCATTGCGAAGATGACTCTTATCGTGAAGGACATAATGCTTGGAAATCCGAAGCTCAACGATATCGGCTGGCACGAAGAGGCTTTAGGCAGAAACGCTTTGCTCGGAGGCTTCCAAGGACAGCGAATGTGGACGGACTGGTTGCCTAACGGCGATTTTACCGAATCTATACTAAATTCCTCCTTTGACTGGAACGGCAAGAAAGAGCCGCTTATAGTCGCTACCGAAAACGATACTCTGAACGGCATGAGCATGCTGTTATCTAAGCTTCTCAATCAGAGAGCTTCCGTATTTGCGGACGTCCGCACGTTCTGGTCCAAAGAATCCGTCGAGCGCGTCACGGGCTGGAAGCCCACCGGTAAAGCCGAAAACGGCTTCATTCACCTTATAAACAGCGGCGCCGCGGCGTTGGACGGCACGGCAATGGCAAAGGACGAAAACGGCAATTTCACCATGAAAGAGTGGTGGAAGATGACCGACGAGGATATCGACGGCTGCCTTAAAAAGACCGACTGGTGTCAGGCAAACCTGCAATATTTCAGAGGCGGAGGCTTCAGCTCGCATTTCAAAACCGAAGCCGAAATTCCCGTAACCATGGTTCGTATGAATATGGTGGACGGCTTGGGACCCGTCATTCAGGTTGCGGAGGGCTACACGGTAGTTCTTCCGGACAAAGTAAACAAAGCCCTTTGGGACAGAACAGACCCCACCTGGCCGTGCACCTGGTTCGCGCCCCGTCTCACCGGAAAGGGCGCCTTCAAGGACGTCTATTCGGTTATGGCTAACTGGGGAGCCAACCACGGCGCGTTTACGTACGGACATATCGGCGCGGATATTCTGACGCTTGCTTCAATGCTCCGCATTCCGGTAAACATGCACAACGTTCCCGAAGAAAAGGTGTTCCGCCCGCACGCATGGACGGCTTTCGGAACGGGAGACCTGGAGTCCGCTGACTACCGCGCCTGCGCAAATTACGGACCTATCTATAAATAATCGGGAGCGGAAAAATGACTGATAAAAAACCGGTAAGACTGTCTGTTCTTGAGACCATGAACCGCGTTTACGCTCACGCTCTTACGACCACGAGCGGAGGGAACATTTCTGGCGTAGACGAGGAGGGCAACGTTTGGATAACCCCGAGCGGCATCGATAAGGGAACTCTCGGGCCCGAGGATATCGCCAAGGTTTATTCCGACGGCAGCTGGGAAGGGCGGCACGCCCCCAGTATGGAAATTCCCTTCCATTCGGGTATATACCGTCTGCGTCCGGATATCCGCGGCATAGTTCACGCGCACGCTCCGGCGGTTGTCGCTTACGCTTGCGCAAGGAAAATTCCGGAGCCTGAAGCCGCGCGTATCTACAGGCAGACTCTTGAAGAAATTTCGGGCTCGGTATACGATTTGCCGGGGAGCTTAAAGCTCGGCGAAATCGTCAAGGCGGAGTTTAAGAAAGGCTATTCCGCGGTCATGATGGACAACCACGGAGCGACCGTCGGAGGTAAAGACCTTAACGACGCTTACCGCAAGTACGAAACGCTGGACGACCTCTGCAATACGCTTATTAACGCCGCCGTTCTCGGCGGAGCCAAAAAAGTAGAAAGTGAAATAAGTCTCCCTGACTGGAACGTTCGGGAAGCCAAACTTGAAGAAACTGACGAAATAGCAGCCGCTAAAGCTACTGTGGTCACGTTTTTGAAGCGCAGCTATAAAAACCGTTTGGCAGGAGCAGCATGGGGTACTTTTGCCATTCGCGCAGGAGAGGGTTACGTGATAAACTCCGACTGTTGCGACAGGGAAAAGCTGACGGAAGAGGACGTCATATACGTTGAGGACGGAAAAAAATCCTCTGACAAATGTGCTCAGTACGCGCCGTACGTCGAGGCGATATTCGCAAGCTGCAAGGAAGCCAACGCCGTCTTTATTTCCCATCCCTCGGCGGTTATGGGCTTTGCCGTGGCGGGCGTTCCATTCGACTCCAAGCTAATTCCAGAAAGCTATCTCATGCTCAAAGAAGTAGGAGAGCTGCCGTACGGAGCTATGGCGGACGTGAATACCGTTGCAAGCGTTCTTACGGTCAAAACTCCCGTCGTGATAATCGACAACGAATGTGCGGTGACTATCGGCAAGAATGCGACTAAGGCGTTCGACAGAATGGAGGTTCTGGATTATTCGGCGCGCTCGGTTATAAGCGCAAAGCATCTGGCGGAGCTCGTTCCTATAAACGCTGCTGAGACGGAAGAGATTGACCGCACCTTCAACGGTTGGTAAAGAGGGCGTTATGCGTACGGTTCTTGCAATTGATTTGGGCGCAAGCTCGGGAAGAGGAATTCTCTTTTCTGTCGTTGACGGAAAATTCGAGGCAAGGGAGGTTCACCGCTTCCCAAACGGCGCCGTGGAAAAAGACGGCGGGCTGTACTGGGATGCGGAAAAGCTGTTTGCCGAAATCAAAACCGCTATAAAAAAGGGCGCGGAGATTGCCGGAATAGACGGCGTGGGAATTGACACCTGGGGCGTCGATTACGGATTTTTAGGGCGTGACGGAAGGCTTGCTCGTCCGGTACGCAATTACCGCGACGCAAGGACCGTAGGCGCTATAGAAAAATGCGAGGTTTCGCCGGAAAAGCTGTTCGCTATTGCGGGGATTGCGCCAAACGAAATAAACACCGCTTATCAGCTCTGGACGGAGCGCGGAACGCATGTCCTCGGCTCAGGCGAAACCATGCTTCTTATGCCGCAATTATTCGGCGCAATGCTTTGCGGAGAATGCGCGACGGAGCCCACCGTTGCTTCCACAACAGGATTTTTCCGCGCGGAAGGTTTTGATGCGGATTTTGCGGAGAAAATCGGACTTTCTTCGGACGTCTTCCCGAAGGTCAGACAGACCGGAAGCGTCCTCGGATTCGTCAAGGACGAAATACTGAAGGAAATAGGCGTCGACTATCCCGTTCCGGTAATTCTGTGCGCGGGGCACGACACCGCTTGCGCGGTACTGAGTATTCCCGCAGAGGACGAAGAGCCTCTGTTTTTAAGCAGCGGGACCTGGTCTCTCTTCGGTGTGGAGCTGAAAGAGCCTGTAATTACCGAAAAGGCGTTTTCGGCGGGTTATTCCAACG
>CAYXBO010000166.1:0-3155 GCA_964463195.1 uncultured Christensenellaceae bacterium
AAGCGGATATTTTATTTTAGTCTGGATTGCTTTGTCGCTACGCTCCGCGCAATGACGAAGAGGATACTTCTTCACTAATCATTCAAACGCACTTTCCGTGCGTTTGAATTCCATCTCGCTGTCCATACTTTTGGGCATGAGTTCTTTACCTGTTATTCTTTGTATCGGTACCGATAAGGTTCCGGGTGATAGTTTGGGTCCGAGAGTGGGGCGGCTTTTAAAGGACGTTTTTAAGGTCAACGCTTTCGTTTACGGCGACAGCAAAAGACCGGTTACCGCTCTGAACTTTACGGAGTTCGTGCGGCATATCGAAAACGTTCATAAGGGCAGCTTTCTTATCGCCGTCGACGCGTGCCTCGGAAGACCGGAAAACGTGGGGTCGGTAAAGGTTTCCACGCAGGGAGTGACCGCGGGCGGAGCGTTCAATAAGGGGCTCAAAACCGTGGGAGACCTCGGGTTTCTCGGAGTGGTCGCCGAAGCGGGCGACGATAATCTGAAAATGCTTTTTAACGTCGAAAACGATTTCGTTCAGCGGTTATCGATAAGGATTGCCTTAAAGATTATGAAAGTATTAAAGAATTTGCCGTTTATTGAAAATATCTAAAAATCGCTGCGTCGGTTGAGCCTTATTGTTGCATATATATATAAATTGTGTTAAAATAGCAACAATATATAATGGGCGACGCATAGCTGAGCATTGCGGCGTTTGCTTGAAGAGGACCATATGAACAGTAACAAATCTGCCAATATCCGCGTTATTATTTTCACGGTAATAGCCATAATTCTTATAATTCTGCTAGCGTTTTTCCTGTTCCGCGGAACGGGTTATGAAAAAATAAGCTATGACGAGCTGCTTGAAAAGGTTGCGACCGGAAAAGTTTACGGTATCTATTTCACCGACGATTACAACTGTAACGTTTTATACAATACGGACGCCGAAAAGGACGAAAAGATAGTCGCAGCGTTTAAGAAAGGTAAAGCCGCTTCCGTGGTCGTTACCACCACGAACCGCAATCTGTTTACCGCGTGGGTAGTGGAAAATTACGGCGAAGACATTGAAAACCTGCCGTTTTTAATGCTTAACGACCCCAACTCGGGCAGTTTCTTCAGCAGACTTCTTCCCTATATTTCCATAGGAGTTATCGTTGTTCTCGCAATAATCCTCATCGTTTCCATGAGAGGAAAGGGCGGCAGCAGCGCCATGAATTTCGGAAAGACCAAGGCTCGGCTCAATCAGAACGTTAAAACCAAGTTTACCGACGTTGCGGGCGCCGAGGAGGAAAAGGAAGAGCTGAAGGAAATAGTGGAGTTTTTAAAGGCTCCGCAGAAGTTTACCAAGCTCGGAGCTAAGGTTCCGCGCGGAGTCCTTCTCGTTGGACCTCCCGGTACCGGTAAAACGCTTTTTGCAAAGGCGGTTGCCGGCGAAGCTAACGTGCCGTTCTTCTCCATGTCCGGTTCGGATTTTGTCGAAATGTTCGTAGGCGTAGGCGCGTCGAGAGTGAGAGACCTGTTCGCTCAGGCTAAGAAATCCGCGCCTTGTATTATATTTATCGACGAAATCGACGCTGTGGGTCGTCAGAGAGGCGCCGGACTCGGCGGCGGCAACGACGAGAGAGAGCAGACCCTCAACCAGCTGCTCGTTCAGATGGACGGCTTTGAATCCTCCGACAACGTTATCGTCATGGCGGCGACCAACCGAGCGGACGTTCTCGACCCCGCGCTTCTGCGTCCCGGTCGTTTCGACAGACAGATTTATATCAATATCCCCGACGTCAAGGGTCGTGAGGAAATATTCAAGGTTCACGCCAGAAACAAGCCCATTGCAAAGGACGTGGATTTCAGAAATCTCGCAAGGCTTACGTCGGGCTTCTCGGGTGCGAATATCGAGAACCTCCTGAACGAAGCGGCAATTCTCGCAGCGCGCGACAACCGTACGGTTATCACGATGCAAGACATTTCCGAGGGGATAAACAAGGTTATCGCGGGACCGCAGAAGAAATCGAGAGTTGTCACCGAATCGGATAAGAGAATTACCGCATATCACGAGTCGGGCCACGCCATCGTCGGACACAGCCTCAGGTATTGCGACGACGTGCAGGAGGTTTCGATTATTCCGAGAGGTCGCGCCGCGGGTTACACAATTTCGAGACCCAGCAACGACAACAGCCACGTAACCCTCAATAAGCTCAACGACCGTATAGCAATGTCGCTCGGCGGGCGTATCGCCGAGGAGCTCGTTATAAAAGACATTTCGACGGGCGCTTCGCAGGACATCAAACAGGTAACCGAGCTTGCCCGTCAGATGGTTTGCGAATGGGGTATGTCGGCGGAGCTTTCCACTATCTATTACGGCTCCAGTCAGGAAGTGTTTATAGGAAGGGATTACCAGACTCAGAACACCTATAGCGAAGCGGTGGCGGCTGTTATCGATAAGGAAATCAAGGATATCGTCGATAAGAACTATCAGCGCGCCAAGGAAATTCTCACCGAAAAACGCGCGGTTATGGACAACATGGTCAAGCTCCTCTATATGCGCGAAACCATTTATCAGGACGAAGTCGACCTTCTTATGGAAGGCAAAACCGCCGAGGAAGTCAACGAGTTCATAAACGAGAAGCTGGCAAAGGCCGCGGCAGAAGAAGCCGCGAGAAAAGCTGCCGAGGCAGCCGCCCAAAAGGCAGCCGCAGAAAAGCTTCAGCAGGAAATTTTCGCAAGAACCTCCGCCGTTCAGGCGCAGACCGAGGACAAGAATAAGCCCGCGCTGCCGCCCGCGTCGACGGTAATCGTCAAAAAGCCCGAGGCGCCGGAAACGCCGGAAGAGCAGGAGAAGCCGGAGACTTCGGAGGAGCCGAAGGACGAGGAGTAAGGCGCGCCGTCGTTTCCGTCATTAAGAGGAGCGTTAGCTGCGAAGCAAGTCAGAAATGTTGAAGAAGCGCCGAGTAATCGGCGCTTTTGCATACGTACTTTTTGTTTCGCGACAAAAAGTACCAAAAAACGCTCCGCCCCCTCTTTTGCGATGCAGGGGGCGTCCCCCGGCAACGCTTCTTGTGGATATTTGGGAGTCCGCGCAAACTTGCGAACATGCGCGGACGGATAATACGGATATCCTTATTAAACGCGGGGAACCTCTTTCCCCGCACCCCTTACTCATAATA
>CAYXBO010000167.1:0-3145 GCA_964463195.1 uncultured Christensenellaceae bacterium
GGTCTGGCAGGTTCTGCAAAGATGACAGCCTAAGGCGAGAAGAGCGGAGGTTGCGACGTAACACGCGTCGGCTCCCAAGGCGATTGCCTTGACGACGTCCGCTGCTGACCTTATACTTCCGCCGACGACCAGGGAAACGTTGTTTCTTATCCCTTCGTCTCTCAGTCTCCTGTCGCACGCAGCCAGAGCGAGCTCAATGGGAATACCCACGTTGTCGCGTATTCTCGTAGGAGCGGCGCCCGTTCCTCCGCGGAAGCCGTCCAGAGCTATAATATCCGCGCCGCTTCGCGCAATACCGCTGGCAATAGCCGCGATGTTGTGAACGGCGGCAACCTTTACGATAACCGGTTTTTTGTAATTAGTCGCCTCTTTTAAGGAGAAAACCAGCTGCCGCAAGTCTTCGATGGAATAGATGTCGTGATGCGGGGCGGGGGAGATTGCGTCGGAGCCTTCGGGAATCATTCGGGTGCGGGAGACGTCGCCGACAATCTTTGCGCCGGGGAGGTGTCCGCCGATTCCGGGTTTTGCTCCCTGTCCCATTTTGATTTCTATGGCTTTGCCGGCGTTCAAATATTTTTCGTGAACGCCGAAACGCCCCGAAGCCACCTGAACTATGGTGTTGTCGCCGTAAACGTAAAAGTCTTCGTGTAAGCCGCCTTCGCCGGTGTTGTAGCAGATGCCGAGCCTTTCCGCCGCCATCGCGAGGCTTTTATGCGCGTTGTAGCTTATCGAGCCGTAGCTCATTGCGGAGAACATAACGGGCATCGACAGCTCGATTTGCGGAGCGAGGTTGTTGACGAGGTTGCCGTTTTCGTCTCTTTCTATTGCGGACGGCTTCTTGCCTAAGAAAACCTTGGTTTCCATAGGCTCGCGAAGGGGGTCGATAGGCGGGTTCGTGACCTGCGACGCGTTAATCAGAATTTTATCCCAATAGACCGGAAAGGGTTGGGGATTGCCCATGGACGACAGCAGAACGCCGCCGCTTTCCGCCTGTTTGTAAATTTCCTTGACCGTCGCGTCCGACCAGTTGGCGTTTTCGCGGAGTCTGCAGTCGCTTTTTACGATTTTCAACGCCCTCGTCGGGCAGAGCGCAACGCATCTCTGGCAATTGACGCATTTTGACTCGTCGGCAAGCATAACTTTACCGTCGGTGTCGTAGCGGTGAACCTCGTTGGCGCATTGCCGTTCGCACACTCTGCATGCGATACAGCGGTTGGTGTTTCTGATTACTTCAAATTCGGGGTATATATATTGAACGCTCATTAGTATTTGCCGTCCTTGACTTTGATTATTACGGGTTCGCCGCCCGCGGGAGCGTAAATGTTTCCGGCGTTGGGCTCCATGGTTCTTATAGCCGCCTCCTCGCTTGCAATAAATACCTTGTCGCCGTATTCGCCCATGACCATGGAACGGAGCTTAAGTCTGTCGTTTAAAGCCATAAGTCCGCCGTTGAAGCCGAGAATTATCGAAAACGGTCCGGTTATAAGAAGACTGGAGAAGGCTGTGCGGAGATAGGTAAGCTTTTCTCTTTCGCCCTCGGGCTTTCTACTGATGGTGTCCCAGAAGGGAGCGGCTATAACGGATGCCGTTTCCTTAAGCGTCAGGCCCTGACGGCGCAGGAGATAGTCCGCTATGTAGGTTATAACCTCGGTGTCCGTCTGAAGCGTGCATTTGTAGCCGAACATTTCTATAAATCTTCTGTTTGCGTCGTAGGAGGAAATTTCACCGTTGTGAACGATGGAATAATCGAGAAGAGCGAACGGGTGCGCGCCGCCCCACCAGCCTGGAGTGTTGGTAGGATAACGCCCGTGAGCCGTCCAGCTGTAGCCCTCGTACTCGTCGAGACGGTAGAACCTGCCGACGTCTTCGGGAAAACCTACCGCTTTGAAGGCTCCCATGTTTTTGCCGCAGGAAAAAACGTACGCGCCCTTTATTTCGGTGTTGATTTTGGTAACCATTCTGACGACGTATTCCTTTTCGTCCAACTGCATGGATGCGAGAACGGAAGCTAAGGGGGAGACGAAATAACGCCAGATTAAAGGTTCGTCGGTAATTTCCGGAATTTTTCTCGTCGGAATGTTCTCGGCTCTCACAACCTCGAAGCTGTCCTTTAAGAAGCGCTCGCACTCCTCGCGTTCGTATTGGTGATTGTAAAAAATGTGGAGAGCGTACTGTTCCTTATATTCGGGATAAATACCGTACGCCGCAAAGCCGCCGCCGAGACCGTTGCTACGGTCGTGCATGGGCTTCATGCTTTCGATTATCTTTTCGCCGTTCATACGGTTGCCGTCGCGGGAAATAACCGCTGCAATCGCGCATCCCGACGGAATTCTTATTTGACCTTCTTTTTCCATAACGCCGCCTTTTTTCATCTGTAAGCAGAGAATTTTATGTCCGCACCCGATTTCCGTGGGTAAGCTGTGCGCAATTACTGAGTTAAAGTCGCTTGACGTAGCGCTGCTACGCGGCAGCTCCTTTGCCTTGTACTTGCACGCATTTACTCCTTGGCAGTTGCTCCGCACCGTGGTACGCAATTCGCGCCCCACAGCGGGTTCGGATATTAAATTCTCTGCTCAAACGAACAGTTTTGTTCTATACAAGTAAAAAGACGCTCATTATCAGGGAATTCCCCCTCATAATGAACGCCTTTGCTCATATTATTCACTATTTTACTCATACAGTAGTAGTTTGTCAACGATATGAAACACGCTGGAAAAATTTTTTCGGAAACCTTATAAAAATCCGTTGACATACGGAAACGAAGTCAATATAATGGTGCCTGTAATCCGAAAGAAGGCAATGGCGTCTTTGAGCGACAAACTCAAAGACGCTTTTCTTTTATTACGCAACGACCAAAGAAATCTTAAAAGGCAACGGGGTCTTGAGTGTTAAAACTCGAGAACCGTTGCCTTTGTTTACGTGAAGGAGATATTATTATGTTGGACGAACAGATTTACGCGCTTGTCGGCGATTACGCCTTCGGAATTTGGTTTTTAATCGGCGCCGCACTCGTGTTCTTTATGCAATGCGGGTTCGCAATGGTGGAAACCGGCTTTACGCGTGCCAAAAACGCCGGAAACATTATAATGAAGAACCTTATGGACTTCTGCATAGGTACGGTGGTTTTCATGCTTCTCGGCTTTTC
>CAYXBO010000168.1:0-3143 GCA_964463195.1 uncultured Christensenellaceae bacterium
AGGTGGCTGGACGTTTACGAAAACAAAGGCAAGAGGAGCGGCGCGTATTCCTGGGGAGCGTACGGAGCGCATCCCTACGTTCTTTTAAACCACAGCGGAACCACGCACGACACCTTTACCATAGCACACGAAATGGGACACGCTCTGCACAGCTATTTCTCCAACGAAGCGCAATGCTTTGAAAAGGCGGGCTACGTTATTTTCGTCGCCGAAGTCGCGTCAACCGTCAACGAGGTTCTCTTGATAAAGCACCTTCTTGAAACTGCGAAGGGCGAGGAGAGGAAATTTTTGCTTGCGTACTACCTCGATATGTTCCGCACGACACTGTTCAGACAGACGATGTTTGCGGAGTTCGAGGCGTATGCGCATAACGAGGTTTACGAAAAGCGACCGCTCACCGTGGACGGAATGTGCGGCAAGTATCTGGAGCTCAACAAAAAGTATTACGGTTCCGCCCCCACACATAACGACGAAATCAAATACGAATGGGCGCGCATACCGCATTTTTACAATGCGTTTTACGTTTACAAATACGCGACCGGACTGACCAGCGCGGTGAGTATTGCGAGCGCGGTATATAATAAGGAAAAGGGCGCGGTCGAGCGTTATCTCAAAATGCTGTCTCTGGGCGGCAGCCTTCCCCCTCTCGATATTCTGAGAACGGCGGGCGTAGACCTCGAAACGGAAACGCCTTATAAAAAAGCGGCGGCGGAGTTCGACGCGACTTTAAGAGAACTGGAGAAACTGATATGACGCTGAAAAAGAGCGGTTTTTTCAAAATTTTCGCAATTTTGCTGTTGGCGCTGATATGTGCGTCGGCGGCAATCGTCGCACCGCATGCGGCAAACGCCCAAACGGAGCAGAGCGACGGGGTTGACCCGTACGCAATACCGGAGGGCTCGCAGGCGCTTATTACGTACGAACGCTATCAGACCTCGGCGGTAGTGGGCTTTCAATTTGCTTTATGCCTTGACGACGAGCACAAGAACGTCGAGGCTCTCGGAAAAGCCGTGGAATATCTCAACGGAGAATACGGAGAAAACGGCTGGCTTGCCGAGGCGGAAGCCGACGGCTCAGCTTTATATCTTTCCATGTCGTTTGAAAGCCTGACCGATTATTATATCGCGGCGGGAGTGACCGGTTTCGACCCGCCGGAGGATGACGACGACGAGGGTATAACCACCGAAACCACTGCGTTTTACGTTTATACGACCAATGAAACGGAAACCGTGTTCGCCGGTAAAGAAAACACCCCCGTTGCGTCTTTGGAGCTTGTAGCTCTTACCTGCGGGGTGCCCGAAACAAAATTGAGCTATAAATATTTTTACGCGACGAAGTACAAAAAGGCTTTCACTTCAAACGCAGAGCAGGTTCTCGATTATAAGGATTTCGCATTGCACGTATTCGATATTCCGAGAGACAACCTCGGCAGAAAAATATCTATTACAAGCTGCAATCCCAATCCAGACAGTTGGTACTTTATCGCTATCGGAATGGGCGCTTTGGTAGCTATAGCTACAGGAATTGCCATTGCACTGAACTACAGAAAGAAAAAGAAGGAGGATTGACCCTATGGAGTCAACCGAACAACAGACGGCTCTTTCCGCAATAGTCAAACCGCATTCGAGCGAAGCGGAAGCGGCGCTTTTAGGAAGTATGCTGATAGACCCCGATATCGTCGGGCTGGTTACTAAAAGGATAGACACCGGAGACGCCTTTTACAATAAGATAAACGGGCTTATCTTCGAGATGATACTGGATATTTCCTCAAGCGGAATTTCCGCGGATATCATAGCCGTCAACGACCACTACGAGAGGCAGAAGAGTAAAGAGCCCGTTAAGAAAAACGGAAAAACCACTTACGGCGATATGTTCAAGGACGTTTCCATGCTCGAGTATCTCACCGGACTTGCAACGGGCGTTGCGTCGTCCGCCAATTTCCGTACGTACGTAGACATAATTTTCCGCGATTATTGCCTGAGGCGCCTTATTGACGTTTGCAACGAGGCGATAAGGCGTGCCTACACCACGACCGACCTCGAGGCAATCCTTCAGGACGCGCAGAGAGAAATTTTCGAGGTTGCGCGTTCCAAAAACGACGAGGATTTAAAGAGGATAGGGGAGGCGACCAATAAGGTTATGACGAGGCTCGACGAGCTTTCCCGTAACGCCGACCTAGAGGTGGGGATTAAAACCGGTTACCACATCTTCGACCGCAATACCGGAGGTCTTCACAAAACAGACCTTCTCATCCTCGCCGCCCGCCCCGCAGTCGGTAAAACCACCTTTGCGCTCAACCTTCTTCTCAACATCGCAAGAGCGGATAACGAAAAGAATATCGTCATGTTCTCCTTGGAAATGAGCGACTTCCAGCTGGCTCAGCGCCTGATTGCCAACGACGCCCAGATTCCGATGAACGATATTCAGGGCGGTTCCACCAAAGAATCCGTCATGACAAGCCTTTGGCAGTCCAGCGCAAGACTCGGAAAAACCAACGTTTTCTTCGACGACAGCGGCGAGCTTACCCCAGAAGCTCTCATTTCCAAATGCCGCCGCCACGTCAATACCCACGGCAATATCGATTTGATTATTATCGACTATCTGCAGCTCATGAACGGCGGTCGCGAGTTTGTAGGTAAAGATAACCGTAATCAGGAAATCAGTAAAATCAGCCGTAAACTCAAGGTTTACGCCAAAGAACTCAATTGCCCCATAGTCGCTCTGTCTCAGATGTCGCGCGGTATCGAAAAGAGAGATTCCAAAATCCCAGTCCTTTCCGACCTTCGCGAATCGGGGTCAATCGAGCAGGATGCAGATATAGTTATGTTCCTCTACGCAGACGAGGACCCCGGACACGCCGGCGCTGTCATTCTCGATATGGCGAAACACCGTAACGGTCCCACCTTCAAAGAACGCCTCGATTTCAGAAGAGAACATAACCAGTTCGTCGAATGCTCCGACCAGACTATTAACGAAATGGTGTTCCGCACCGGCTACGGCAGCACAGGAGCTAAGAAAACCGTCGTAAAGTCGGAAGAGTGATTTGTTGTACTTTTTTCTGGCAGAAAAAAGTACCAAAAAAGACCTATGTAACGCCGCGAACACGCGATTTCATCGCTTCCGTTCGCGGCTTTTGTCTTTGT
>CAYXBO010000169.1:0-3122 GCA_964463195.1 uncultured Christensenellaceae bacterium
CTGGATGGACCCCAAAGAAGCATATCCCATGCTCGACTCTATCGCCAAGGGCGCAATGAAAGGACGTACGATGTACGTTATCCCCTTCTCGATGGGCAAAATCGGCTCGCCGTTCGCTAAATACGGAATTGAGCTTACGGACAGCATTTACGTCGTTCTCAACATGAACATCATGACCCGCGTATCCACCAAGGTTCTCGATAAGCTCGGCGATTCCGACGACTTCGTACGCGGCATTCACGGAAAATGCGAACTGGACGAAAACAAGAGATACATCTGCCAGTTCCCCGAAGACAACACCATTTATTCCTTGAACAGCGGCTACGGCGGAAACGTTCTTCTCGGCAAGAAATGCTTCGCCCTCCGTATCGCCTCTTATCAGGGCAAACAGGAAGGCTGGATGGCTGAGCACATGCTCATTCTGGGCGTCGAGAAGCCCAACGGCGAAGTCAAATATATAACCGCCGCATTCCCCTCCGCTTGCGGAAAAACCAACCTCGCAATGCTTATCCCTCCGGAAACCTATACCAAGAAAGGTTATAAGGTCTGGACGGTCGGCGACGATATCGCCTGGATTAGACTTAAGAAAGGCAAGAACGGCGGTCTTTACGCAATCAACCCCGAAAACGGTTTCTTCGGCGTAGCCCCCGGCACCAACGAAAAATCCAACCCCAACGCCCTTCAGTCCACTATGAAAGGCTGTATCTTCACCAACGTAGTCTACAACAAGACCGACAAAACCGTTTGGTGGGAAGGTCTTACCAAACAGGCTCCCGAAGGCGACCTCTACGACTGGAAAGGCAACAAATGGCATCAGGGCATGACCGATAAGGACGGCAAGCCGATTAAAGGCGCGCATCCCAACAGCCGCTTCACCGCTCCCGCAATGAACTGCCCCTGCCTCTCCAAGAAAGACTTCGACAGCAAAAACGGCGTTAAAATCTCCGCAATCGTATTCGGCGGAAGAAGAGCCAAGGCTGCTCCGCTCGTTTACGAAGCAAGAGATTGGAAGCACGGCGTATTCGTAGGCTCCATCATGGCTTCCGAAACCACCGCCGCCGCAACCGGTGCGGTAGGCGTCGTCCGTCACGATCCTATGGCAATGCTCCCCTTCTGCGGATACAATATGAGCGACTACTTCCAGCACTGGTTCGATATGGGTAAAAAAGCCAAAAAGAACGCGCCGAAAATCTTCAACGTCAACTGGTTCAGAACCGACGACGAAGGTCACTTCATTTGGCCGGGATTCGGCGACAATATGCGCGTCCTCGACTGGATTCTGAAACGCTGCGAAGACGAAGTCGACGCTGTCGAATCCCCCATCGGATTCCTCCCGAAGGTCGAAGATATCAACCTCGAAGGTCTTGACTTCACCAAAGAACAGCTCGCTTCTATCCTTGACGTCGATACCAAAACCTGGAAAGCCGAAGCCAAAGATATCACCGAGTTCTATAAGAAATTCGGCGACAGACTTCCGAAGGAGCTCAAGAAACAGCTCAACATCCTTAAGAAAAACCTTAAGGCTGCCGAAGCGAAATAATCCACCCTTCAAATATAAAAAGCGCAGTCAACCGACTGCGCTTTTTTAATAGAAAACTACCGGCATAACCGGTAGTTTTCTCATAGCGTTCTGGTAACAACGTATTATTCAAATAACGCTAATTCTTCAGATGAAAGCTCCGGCATTCCTTCCTCGGCCAGCTTTTTAATAAGCCTGTTTTTCTTTTCCACAAGTTTTTGACCGGTGATTTTTTTATAGTATTCTTTTTTCATTATAAAATAAGTTACCAACAAACCAATAGATGCGAAAACCAGAATACTGCCGACAACAGCTAGTATATTTATAAAACACAACACAAGTCCAAGCACAAAAGCCACCGGAGCTGCTATTAAGAACGGACGAGCTTTTTTCTTGGCAAGCTTTTCATCATTCTCGCTTTCGTTCGGATATGAGCAGTCAGTGCCTAATTTTCCGCTCGCACACGCGGCTGCAGAATACTCGATACCGTTGTAAGTATACTTAGCCGAATAGAACGGCAATTTCCATACTTCGGCAACTGTTACGTCAACATTTCCTGAATATCTTTCGTTTTTATGATGGTCGCCGGGTAAATGCACGCGCTCAAAGCATCGGGTTTCTCCATACCTTTTCATACGCGGTAATGCGTCCGGTTCTATGTCGGTTGTGCCACTGCTCTCAAAGCTTTCCTCTTTAAAAGCTCCCAATGTGCTTGACGATATATAAACACCGGTGCGATTATCCTCTTTATTTTCCACTATAATCGTCTCATATGAGTTATTCTGTCCGCTTAACGGACTCCAATCTGTAACCGTTCGCGTCCTGTTTTTTTGCGATTCTCTATCCCAATATTCCTCAGTTCTGTCGGTACCTACCATACAAGTATAATTAATGCTTACGTTGGCGTTTGCTACAACATAATCAACTTCACTCTCCTCTACGTCTGAAAATCGGCTAGACAAAACATCAACGGGAGAATTTTCTTTCGCTGAAATCTTTATCAGAGCATCTCGGATAAAGTCTGTGTGTGTAAACTCTTTTTTAACCTTTTTTAAAGGAACGTTTTTAAATGCTTCGGTATACTGCATATTCTTTTCTCCTATTGTTTGATAGTTATATCTTACTAGATATTTTGTCTAGTGTCAAGACATTTTATCTAGTAATGGGTAAACTAATTATATGGATAAAACCTTTTGCAAAAACATCAAAGAAGCGCGTAAATCTTGCCGTTTGACGCAAAAACAAGTGGCTGGACTGTTAAACGTGGTAGAAAGCTGTTATGCAAATTGGGAGCAAGGAAGAACCGAGCCTAATATAGAGATGCTCAGAAATCTCGGCATTATTTTTAACGTTTCAATCGACGAACTTATTAACGGAAACCTTTAATTCAGTTATTAAAGGTTTTTTTCTCAACAATAATGCGGGGAACCTCTTTCCCCGCACCCCGCATTATAAACTAAAAAGTAAGGGTTAAAAGTGAAGAAGTAAGTGCTTCGTCATTGCTAGGAACGAAGCAATCCAGACCCGCGTAGCCTACCCACAACAAATAAGGATACTTTATTAAGCACTGGATTGCTTTGTCGCTACGCTCCGCGCAATGACG
>CAYXBO010000170.1:0-3038 GCA_964463195.1 uncultured Christensenellaceae bacterium
TTTCGATACGTCCACGCCGTTCTACGACGGATACGTCGCAATGGCGGAGGCTAAAGGGATTTCCGACAATATCGCAGTGACTTTAATAAAATTCCTGCCCTTTGCGCTGATTGCATTTCTGGTGTTCGCGCTGTGGTATATGATAAAGGCGTTCCTTGCAATGTTCGGCAAGCGCGTCTTCAAAAACTTCGGCTTGGGCTCCGTTCTGATGCTGATATGCGCGGCGATGCCAATCGTGGTTGGAATTGCAATGATTTCGGTTTATGCGGCGGAAGCCGGCGGCGATGTGTCGCTCCAGTTCGGAGTAATCTTAGACTATTTCGGCGGAGTCGGTAAAACCGGATTGAAACTCTTAAACGCAGCCGCCGAGGCGGATGCGGCGGAGGGTGCGCTCACCACGTTGCCGTTCTATATGGGACGGGGACAGCTAATCCTTCTCTTGCTTCCGGTGGTGACCTTGTTGCTGTCGTTCGGCGCAAGACGCAAAATACCTTACAGCATATTCGATTAAAGGAGGTTGTGGAAATGTTCGGACGTAAAAAAAATCAAGAACAGGAATATCAGATTCCCACGGAGCCTCCGGTGAGAATGGTCAGACATTTTTACTGCACGGTGGACAGCGGCGTTCAGCCGTGCGCGCCTGCGTCGCAAATCGTTCAGATGCCTACAGTGGTTGCACCGGTGGCAATAGTTCCGTATGCGACGGGCGAACAGCCTGTTTGGCAATACGACACGGAGTATTGATATGTGTTTTTTTAGAAGAAAAAAGAAAGAGACGCCGGCAGTCGAGGCTCCGGTTGAGGAAAAAAGCCCCTCGGAGCTGTTCGACGGTCCGTACTTCACTATAGATATGGTTCCCGTCGTTCCGTCGTCCATAGACGATATAAAACCCGTCGTAAGACCCGAAGATTTTGCGGTTTATGCGATAGAAGATAAAAGTGATGAGCAATAAAGGAGAATTCTGATATGCCGTTTAGTAGAAGACGTAACAAGTATGAAAGAGTGGAAAGAGAAATGAGGCAGGTGGGGGGCGTTTATCCCGCCAACGGTATGCAACCCCTGAACGCCGCCGTCTATGCGCCGGGACCGCAGAACGTCACTCCCGTCAACGCACTGCCGGAAACCCCCAACGTTCGCATGGTCGACCAGAACGGTCAGGTTTTCCAACCGATTACCTATTTCGGACCGTTGCCGTCCAACGGACCGGTAGCCGTTCCGATTCCGTCGTCCATCGTTCAGACGACACCTATCGTCACCCCGATTTCCTTAGTGCCGTACATCACTCAGAACCAGCCGCTGTGGCAGTTTGACGACGGCTCGGATATTTATTGATTGTCAGCAAACCTTTTTGAGAGGATAATATGGATAGTTTAGATAAAAGAAACCAAGACGCTGTAAGCGGTATGACCGGAGGGGTGAGAACCAACGTTCCGGCAAGCGATTACAACGGCGCGTGGGAAGCGGTGGACGCTTCTGAAATGCAAATCCCGCTGACCGCCGAGCCGGGTAAACCCTTTATCGGTCCCGACGGCGAAGTTTACTGCATTGCGGACAGCAATCCCGAGTTCAACGGAATTCAGCAGAACCTCAACAACGCTATTCCCACTCCGTCGTCCATCATTCAGATGACGCCTATCGTGCAACCTATAGCGTTGGTTCCTTACGCTTCGCAAAACCAGCCGCTTCTTCAGTACGACCCCAACTCCAGACCGCCGGAAATTATCGAAACCAGATATAAACGTAAGCCTTATCCCGTAATTTGCGGTCTTGCTTGCGCTTTTGCGGCACTGGGAATTGCACTTTTGCTCATTCTGTCTCTGGTCGGTAAAGCTGCCGGTGAATTTTCCGCGTCGGGAGTGGACGTTATCTCATCGTGTCTTGCCTCTCTCGGTATCGGTTCCACAAACGGAGCTTATTACGAAAACGTAATCCAACCGTTCGGTAAGGGCTTCGCAGTCGTTGCACTGCCCATCGTCGACCTTATTATAATCGTCCTCTTCGTGGTTCTGATTATTAAATATTTCCGCCGTTTGGTTATCGCTCAATCGCCGCGCAATTTCTCATTCGTTGCCTTTGCAGCCGTTATTCTTTCGGTCGTTCAGCTGTTTTTACTGTTCGGCGTCGCAAAAACTTTGAATTCGGAAACCGGTCTCGGCGATTTCTTCTCGGGTAAAGCTCAGTCGGGCGTAGGTATCGGAGCCTGGGTTACTCTCGTAATTTCCTTGATTATATGGATACTTCCCGCGTTTACCAATAAAAAGGCTTTCGTTATTGACGATTCCGAAAACATGGAAACCTATTATTTTGATGACTAATTTTTGTAAGGAGATATAATTCGTATGATACTGAATAACATCATTGACTCTTTGTCAAAACTTCTCAGCATCGACAAGGCGGACATTACCGCAGACAGCAACCTGATTAACGACCTCGGAGCAGACAGCCTCGACATCGTTCAGATGCTCATCGCGCTCGAAAGAGATTTTGAAATGACTTTCGACGACGACGAGATAAGAAAAATCAGAACCGTCGGCGACGTAGCGGCTCTTATCGAAGAAAAAACCGCAAAGAAATAAGAGAGCGGAGCAAAACGTTAATTTTAACATCAGACAAGACGGCACCGTAATGCATAGGTGCCGTTTTTTCAAAACGGAGAAAATATGTACGACCTGATTATAATGGGCGCGGGTCCCGCGGGACTTACCGCGGCAATATACGCAACCCGCGGAGGAATGAAAACCGCAGTTGTCGAAACCATGGCGAGCGGAGGGCAGACTCTCACTATCGCCGAGCTCGAAAACTATCCGGGGATTACTAAAACCGACGGGTTTTCTCTCGCTCAAACGATGACGGAACAGGCAAAATCCTTCGGTGCGGAATTCGTTTACGACCAAATTAAATCCGTTTCCCTTGTAGGAGACATTAAAACCGTAGAAACCGAGTATTCCGGCAAGCTTGCAGCCCGCGCGGTAATAATCGCCACCCCCGGCTTTGAGGAGGCCACGGTGAAGAACCTGAAGCTCATCCGGGAGCAGGGC
>CAYXBO010000171.1:0-3034 GCA_964463195.1 uncultured Christensenellaceae bacterium
GCATGAAGATAAAGAACATTACCACCATGCAAAGCGTCTTCAGACCTTTTTCCGAAACGTCCAGCTCCCCGAGCTGTTCAAACACCATTATAATTACGACCGAAACTATACTTGCTATGGCTCCGGGAAGTATGCGCTTGAAAACGTTTCTTAAAAAGCCCGGTTTTATGCGGTTGTTGTTTGGTTCGAGCGCCATGAAGAAGCTGGGCAGCCCTATCGCGAACGTAGCGACGAAGGACAGCTGTATAGGCTCTATCGGGAAGCTCTTCTGCCAAAGTATGAGGAGAAGCGCCATAAGAAGCGAGAAAAGCGTTTTACTCAAAAACAGAGTGGACGACCTCTCGATGTTGTTTATAACGCGCCTGCCCTCCGCGACAATCGACGGCATGGAGCCGAAATTGGAATCGAGAAGAACGACGTTCGCAATGCTTCTCGTCGCTTCGCTTCCGTTCGCCATCGCTATGGAACAGTCGCTCTCCTTCATTGCTAGAATATCGTTTATACCGTCGCCGGTCATGGCTACGGTATGCCCCGCTTCCTTGAAAATCTCCACGAGAAGCTTTTTCTGCGCGGGACTGACTCTTCCGAAAACGGTGTATTCCATGGCAAATTTTCTGATTTGCGAATCGCTTTTGTCGTGTAAGCTGATATATTTATCGGCGTTTCTTATGCCCACTCTCGCGGCGATTACAGAAACGGTTTTGGGGTTGTCGCCGGAAATAACTCTTACGTCAACGTCGCTTTCCCTGAAGTATTTGATTGTATCGACGCAATCCTTCTTAATGTTATCCTCTATTGCAATGAGGGCGACCGGACGGGAAACCGACGGGATTTCTTCGGTCACGTCCTTGACCGTCTCGTTGACGGCAAGCAAAAGACAGCGGAATCCCTTTTCGGTATAAGCGTCCACTCGGGCTTCGGTAAGCTTATCGAGCTTCGAGGTTACGAATTCGGGCGCGCCCAGTACGTACAGCTTGTCGTTGAGATGTACGGCGCTGCATTTCTTTTCGGAGGAAAAGGGAATTTTGAACTTAGCCTTATACCCCTCGAGCTTCCCGAAATAATTTTCCAGAGCCCTCGCGGTCTGGTTGCTCTCGTCTAACGCGTACTGCATGGACGCGACGACCTTATAAACCTCGGTGTCGTTGTATCCGGAATGGATAATCTCCAGCTTTTTTACGCTCATGGTGCCGTCGGTTATGGTGCCGGTTTTATCGAGGCACAGCATATCTACGCGGGCGAGGCGCTCTATCGAGTAGAGCTCCTGAACGAGCGCTTTCTTTTTAGCAAGGCGCATTATTCCTACAGCCAGTGCAACCGAGGTCAGAAGGAACATCCCCGAAGGTATCATTCCAACTATGGACGTGGAGGTCGGGAACACTGCGTCGTGATAGGCCTCGTAACGCTCCGCGGCGGTAAGAATACCCGCTTGCGACACGATTTTGAACATATTCGACCCGACAATTCCGTAATTTTCGGAAAGCGCGGCGGCATAGTTATTGATAAAAGCAAAAACGTTGACCGGAATAATGATAATGGAAATTATCTTCATTATGAAGTTGAGGGAGCGAATGAGCTCGCTGGGTTTTCTTTTGAGCTGCTTGGATTCTTTAGCCAAACGGTTGATATAGCTGTCCTCGCCGACAGCGACCATTTCCACCTTGCCGTGTCCGGAGACGATGAAGCTTCCCGAAAGAACCTCGTCCCCTTCGTATTTTTTAATGGGCAAAGACTCTCCCGTCAGCTGACTTTCGTTGACTTCTATCTCTCCCTCTCTCAAAATTCCGTCCGCGCAAACCTGCTGCCCCGCGCCGACGATAACGATTTCTCCGAGAAGAAGCTCGTTTACTGGGATTTCCATTTCCTCGCCGGAACGGAGAACGTGAACGCCCGGAGCGGAAATGAGCGTTAAGTGGTCCACAACGTATTTGGCGCGTAATTCCTGAATTATACCGATTAGGGTGTTCGCCGCAATAACGACGATGAACGACATGTTTTTAACGTCGGCAAAATCGCGCGCAACCGTCGCCATCCAAATGAAAACGGCGAGGCAGAGCATGTTGAAGAAAGTAAAAATGTTGCCGATTAAAATCTGCCCTATCGTGCGGCTGCTGGAGGTTTTAACGTCGTTTATAACTCCCGCCGCCTTGCGTTCTTCGACCTGGTCGGCAGTAAGCCCCATGTCGAGGTCGGCAATCTTGAACCTTCTCGTGGTTTCTTTTATTTGAATTTTATTCTTTCGCGGCACCGCAGTTCTCCATCCGAAAAAAATAAATATATATAATATTATTTACTAAATAACTGTATTAGTCAAATAATTGACGGCAATTTTATGAAATTTTTCTCAAACCTGCGATTTTTATGGTATAATTCCGAGTATGCAGGAAAACTATCAGAAAGCCACGGAAACAATAATGGAGGCGGTAAAATCCGAACGCCCGAAAATTTTGGTCCACGCTTGCTGCGGACCTTGCGCGAGCTACGTTCTTCCCTATCTCGAAACGGCGTTCGAGCTGTCTGTTTACTACTTCAACCCCTGCATTATGCCGGAGCAGGAATATACTTTGCGCGCCGAAAATCTGGAAAAAGTCGTCAATTCTCTCGAGCACCGCACACCTCTTATTATCGCGGAATACGACGCGGAAAAATTTCTTTCGGCAGTTAAAGGGCATGAAACGGACAGAGAAGGCGGAGCGCGTTGCGAAATCTGCATAGCTAAGCGCCTCGAAGCCGCCGCAAAATACGCCGCCGAGAACGGTTTTCCGTACTTCTGCACCACTCTTACGGTCAGCCCCCATAAAAATGCCGCTTTTATCAATGAAACAGGCTTCAAATTGGCCGAAAAATACGGCGTAAAATGGCTGCCGTCCGACTTCAAAAAGAAGGACGGCTTCAAAAAAAGCACCGTCCAATCAGAGCGTTTGGGTCTCTACCGGCAGAATTATTGCGGTTGCATATTTTCACAGAAATAATGTTGCATTTGTACTTTTTGTTTCGCGACAAAAAGTACCAAAAAACGCTCCGCCCCCTCTTT
>CAYXBO010000172.1:0-3020 GCA_964463195.1 uncultured Christensenellaceae bacterium
CACTCGCTTCTTGAGGATATGGGGAGTCCGCGCAAACTTGCGAACATGCGCGGACGGGTAATAAGGATATCTTTATTAAACGCGGGGAACCTCTTTCCCCGCACCCCGCGACTCTTTAATTACCCCTTGCAGGGGTTAGTGAAGAAGTAAGAGTGAAAAGTGAAGAAGTAATTTGTACCGTCATTGCGCGGAGCGTAGCGACAAAGCAATCCAGTGCTTTAAAAAATATCCTCAACTCAATGACGAACGGAAGTGAGGAATTGAATTTCACTGCTCGCGGTGCGAGCAATTTCACGTCGCGAAGCGACATTTCACTGCAACGGAGTTGCAATTTCATTGCGTAGCACCGCCGCGAAGCGGCGATTTCATTGCTTAGCGCCGCGCCTTTCCGTCTCCAAAATTCGCCAACTTCAACTCAGAGGTTTACAAATCTTTATTTATATAGTATATTAGTTAAGTAACAATTATCCCGAAGAAGTCGACGCAAGTCGCAGGAAAGCAGCAATAAGAGGGTTAATGGCAAAGAAAACCGATAAAAAACCGGTCAAAAAGACCTTATATTACAGATTTTGGGAGTTCATCGCAAAATTTATTTTCAGGAAACGCAAAGTCGTTTACTCCGTCCTGCCGCAAGAGGACGAGGGGGCGGTTTACGTTTCCAATCACGCCGGAGCCATTGGACCCGCAAATATGGCTCTTTGGTTCGACCGCCCTGTAAGACCGTGGATTATAAGCTACATTTTCGATAAAGAGGTAAACGCCAATTTCGTCTATCACGACTTTTTGTTCGCGAGAGGCGACAAATGCAAGGGCTTCAGCCGTTTCGTTGCAAAAATCGTAGCGGTGCTTCTTCCTCCGCTGTTAGCCGCCTGGCGAAGCATAAAGGTTTACCGCACGGATATGGGGATAATGAGCACGTTCAAGGAGAGCATTACCACTCTGATGAATGGTGAAAATCTCATAATTTTCCCCGAATGCCCCGAAAAACGTTATAAATTCGTCAACGGGTTTTCGGACGGCTTTGCAGAGCTCGGCAAGCTTTATTATAAGGTTACCGGAAAATGCCTCAAGTTTTATCCCATGTATATAGGCGCGGGGCTCAAGACCATTAACGTAGGGGAGCCTGTCGTTTACAATCCCGAAAACGCGGACGGCGACGCGGAACGCATGCGTATTTCGGACACTCTCAACGAGAGAGTACAGGAAATTGCGGACAGCCTTCCGCCTCACGAGCCTACGCCGTACAAGACCGAAAAATTCTACGAGTATTATCCGGAATTTGTGGATGACCAGGCCGCGTATTGGAAATTCTGCAATCAGAAGCGGTCGGAGTAAGCAGCGGAGTAGTCAAATGAAAATAAGTAGAGCAATTGACAAAATTGGGACTACGGATAGTTTTATTTGGGAAAGGAGTTCACTCTCGACGGTACTCACCTCACTTCCCGTTGCCGGAATACTGTTCAAAACCTTGTTATTCTGGGCTTTTTTATTCGGAGATAACTATTACGAGCCGGACTTTGTCGCGGGGATAAGCAACGGCTTTTCTACGCTTTTCGTGACGCTGTCCATACTTACGCTGATTTATTCCTGCGTTTTTCTCTTCAAAGCCAAAAAGGAACGCTTTATTTACCTGTTGATTTTCGACCTGATTTATACGTTTGCGGCTTTTGTTTATATCTGTTATCTGCGGTTTTTCAGCGACGTTCCGTCGATAGTAATGCTCAAAACCGTGTTCGCAAAAAACGGCTCCGCGCCGGAGAAAGCCTCAGATTTTATGCTTCCCGTCGTGTGGGACGACTTGCTGTTTTTCGTCGATTTTCTTGCAATGTCGCTGATTTCGCCGTGCGCCTTGATAAAAAGCCGCTTTTCCTACCGCACCGTATTTGCCGCGGACCCGGTGGAAAAATGGAACGTGCGTACGGAACGCGCCGCGCTTCAGCGGAAAATGTCTTTCGTTGCCACTGCGGTTATCAGTATAATTTGCGTGGGAGTGGTTCCTTTAAGCGGAATTTCCGGAAATAATAATCTTTACGCCAACTCCTACGGCGCGCCGGCAATCAGTCAGAAGGTTGCGGCGTTGTCGCCGCTCGGAATGCTTGCGGGAGACATCGGTTCCGTCGTTTTCAACCGCAACGGTCTGACCGAAGCGAAAACGGATTATATCGACGAGTATTTTGAGTGGAATAAAAAGAATTACGCCGAAAACGCCTATACGGGCGCGGCGACCGGCAAAAATCTGTTGTTTATTCAGCTTGAAAGCTTCGAGAGCTTCATTATAGGACGGGAGATAGAAGGGCAGGAAATTACCCCCAATCTCAACAGACTGCTGTCGAAGAGCTACTATTTTTCCAATATGAGAGACCGCGCCAGCACGGGTAACAGCTCGGACTGCGATTTTATGATACAGACCTCGCTCGCACTCGCCTCCGGCGTCGCGGCGTTCAAGCTTTACGCGGACAATAAATACAACTCAATGCCGCAGCTTCTGAAGTATCACGGTTATCAGACCGCCTACTATAACGGCGTGGACCATTCCTTCTGGAACTATGACGCGATGATGGAAAACGGAATTAAGTTCGAGGGCGCGGATTACGACTTCGACAGAAGCGTCAAAATCAACACCTACATTTCCGACGAATCTCTTCTCTCTCAAGCGCTCGACAAAATGCTTGCAAGAGGGTTCGGCTCGGGGAATACGCCTTTTTACGCTCACGTAACCCTCAATAACAGTCACGCTCCCTTCGTTATGCCCGACGATATCTTAGCAAAGCACGGGCTTAGGATTACGGGAGCGGTGGCAAATACGCCGGTAGGCGACTACTTTCAGGCCGTTCACTATACCGATTGGGCGGTGGGGCAGTTTTTGACCGAAGCCGAAGAATGCGGACTTCTCGAGAACACCGTAGTCGCGATAATAGGCGACCACAGAGGCTTGCACAAATATTATCCGCACGTAATAAACGAGCTTCCGGACGCCGTTTATCTCGACTGGTTCGGCAGAGGCGGCGATGCGGGCGTGC
>CAYXBO010000173.1:0-3006 GCA_964463195.1 uncultured Christensenellaceae bacterium
TTCTCAGAAGAGAAAGCCCTATGGAGACGCCTACGCCGAGAGACAGCGCTATTAGCATGGAACGCTTGGAAATCGCGCCGTTAGTAGTCTGCTCTACCTGATTTTTGAGAACGTGCACGGCGGGCTCCGCAAGAACGACGACTACTCCCAAAACGAAGCTGAAGCCGACGAGAAGCGGCGTACTGAAGTTTGCGAGCGCCTGACCGAGCTTATATCCGATGGGCATAAAGCCCATATGTACCGACGTAAAGAAGATGAGAAGCCCCACAAAGGTATACATAATTCCGATACCAATCTGCAAAAGCTTGCGTTTCGGAAGCTTCAGCACTACGAATTGCAATATGAGGAAGAACCCGACGATAAGACCTAATGCAATCACTATATCCTTCGCGGAGGTTGCGAGCGTCGAGCCGAGAGCGGCGGCGATATTGTCGCCTATAGCGTATTCCTCGCTGACGAAATTGTTTGCAAACGCCTCACCGTCCATGAACATTGACAGCAGGAACACCGCAATCATGGGTCCTACGGAGCACAAGGCGATAAGACCGAAGCTGTTTTCCTTAGCCCCTCTTCCGCCTATTGTGGAAGCTATACCCACGCCGAGCGCCATTATAAACGGAACGGTTATCGGTCCGGTGGTAACTCCGCCCGAGTCGAAGCCTAAGGGAAGGAATATTCCCCTTCCGGTTTCCAAAAGCAGCGCGCAGATTGCGAAGAGCACAAGATAGAAAAACATCAGAAGCATGGAGAGGTTTTTCTTGAAAACGACCTTGATAATCGCCAAAAGCAGGAACAGTCCCACACCTACGCCGACGGAGACTATGAGCACGGTTTTGTTCATGACTGCGCTGACCTGCCCCGCAAGGACCGTCAGGTCGGGTTCGGCAACCGTAATGAGAACGCCCATAACGAAGCCTACGAACAGAAGAAGCGATACGCTTCTCGATTTGGTAAGTCCAGAACCTATTTGCTCTCCCATAGGAGTCATTGCGAGGTCTGCGCCGAGGTTGAAAAGCCCGATACCTATTATCAGGAAAACAGCCGACACAACGAAGGTCACAATCTCGGTTGTGGTCACGTCGATTATCGGAGTGAGAAGGAATATCAAAACGATGATTGCTACCGGAGCTACGGATATAACCGATTCCTTGAGCTTGTCGCCCAAGCCCTTAAACAGTATCTTAACGCCTAATGAAGCGGACTTTTTCTTTTCCTTACGGAGCTCTTCAGCCTCTTCCTTCCGGATTTCTTCGGGAGACTTCGGCTCTTCGGAAATTTCAGCCGTTTCCCGAGCCTCGGCAGAGCTCTCCTCTACGGGGGCGGAATTCGAGGCTTTCTCCTCTTCGTTAAGTTGGTTGTCAAATTTTTCTTCTGCCATAATTTACAACGCTCAGACCTTATAATGATATTACTATAATATTATAAAGTATTACATAATTTATGCAAGTTGTCAACCGCACGAGCACGGCTGTAAACACATTATTTTCCAATTACTTTTATTTTGCAAACCTCTGCCCCATATGCTATAATATCTGTACTTATAAAATCAACGTAAGGGAGTTTTCTATGAGCGATATGTTAAAAAAACCTGTTACTGCCGATATTTCCGACGGCACGCAAACTACTGCGGAACCGTCCCAATCGGATAACGCCGCTATGACTGGAGATGCGGCAACGGAAGTTGCGGCGCAGGCGGAAGCTATCCCCGTAAGCGGCGAACAGCCCGTCGACAAGGTTATTAAAATCGGTAAGCTTCCGATATCCGAAGAAAAAACCAAAATTCTGGTGAAACATATCTTTATTCTTATATTCGTTGCGGCGTTCCGCTCGCTTGCAACTTATATCTTCACCATTCCTAACGGATTTGCTCCGGGAGGCGTCAGCGGTATTTCCTCAATTATCTACAACGCCGTCGTGTTGGTCGCCCCCGATAACCAGCTACTCGCAAACATCTTCGACCCAGGTCTTACGATGTTTATTATGAATATCCCCTTCATCGTTGCGTCGGGATTTTTACTCAACAAACGGTTTGCAATAAGCACCTTCTTCATTGTAGCCATCTATTCGGGGCTCATGTTTTTGCTCCGCATTATCGGATTTCCGCAGTTCGACGTTTCCGCCCAGCCCGAATACAAAATTCTCGCGGCTCTTGCGGGCGGCGCGTGCGTCGGTTTTACATTGGGAATTATGCTCCGCCACAACATGAGTATGGGCGGAACTGATATAGTCGGCAAAATCCTCAATAAGCGCAGCCCCGACACCAGCGCTCAGCGTTGGATTCTCCTTTGCGACTGCGTCGTCGCTTCCTGCTCCGGTATCCTCGGTATCCTCAAGCTCGACCTCAGCGTCATGACCGGAAGTCAGGCGGTAGTGGAAGTTCTCTCTCCTATACTCTTCTCCTTCATATCCCTCGTATTCGGCTCGATAACCACCGATATCGTACAGGCGGGCTTCCTGTCCTCCGCGGTTCTCAATATCATAACCGACAAACACGAAGAGATTTCCACGGCGATTACCCAACAGCTCCACCGCGGCGTAACCATGTCTACGGCAGTCGGTTGCTATACCAAAATAGAACACAAGGTTCTCACCTGCGTCGTCAGAAAACGTCAGGTCAGCGCGGTCAAGAGAATTATCACGGCAATCGACCCCGCCGCCTTCACCTACATAGTCAAGGCTCACGAGGTCGCCGGAAAAGGCTTCCACACCGCCGGATGATGCTTTCTAGAGCGTATTAAGTAAACAACAAAAAAACACGGCTTTCGCCGTGTTTTTTATTACTCTTTCCGTCAGATTTTAATGCCGCACGGATATGCGGGCGCGGGGTCGAAGGAAACCGTTCTTCCGTTTATGGAATAGAAACGGTATCCCCCCGAAAGGTTGTAGCAGTCGATTCCGTAGCCCGTCAGTATTCTACAGGCAATGTAGCTTCTCAAGCCGCTCTGGCAGTTGACGTAATAGGTCTTGCTTTTGTCGAGACGGTCAACGAAATTACGCAAAGAGTCA
>CAYXBO010000174.1:0-3003 GCA_964463195.1 uncultured Christensenellaceae bacterium
TCACTCTCGATTTTCCGTTTTGCTTGGGGATTGCCGCCGTTGCCATAATCCCGTCGATTATAACTGGTAAGTTTTCGCGGTGGCAGGGGCTCCTTTGCCTCGCGGCTTATATAACCTACGTCACTTTGAGGGTGGTTCAGATAGTTTGACAAAGGTCGCAATAATCGTCAACGCTCATTATAAAACGGCTAAGCTCGCGGCACAAACCGACGAGACTTGTGCCGCGCTTGAAAAAGTCGGTTTTACTGTGGAAATTGCCACGTCCGACGAGTTCTTCGACGGGAGAACCACCGACGCGGACGGAGTTTTGTTCTGGGACAAGGACGTTCTTCTTGCTAGACGGCTTTCAAAGACCGCAAGGGTGTTCAACCCGCCCGAAAGTATAGAGATATGCGACGACAAGGCGGAGACGATATCCGTGCTGACGGATAGCGGCGTGGCTGTCCCCGAAACCTTCGTTGCTCCCTTCACCTATCCGAATATTCCTTATAAAGATTTCGGGTTTATGGAAATTGCCGAAAAGCGTATCGGATATCCCATGGTAATAAAGCGCACCAGAAGCTCCCTCGGTATGGGCGTGTATCTCGCGAAGAACAGGGCGGAAGCCGAAGCAATTCTTGCGGAAGCCGCGCGAAGCGGAGAACGCGCAATCGTCGAGGAGTTCGTTTCGGAATGCGCGGGGACGGATATAAGAATTTTAGTTATCGGCGGCTCTGCGGTCTGCGCCATGAAACGAGTAAACGATAAGGATTTCCGAAGCAACGTGGAGCAGGGCGGAGTGGGCTATGCGTACGTTCCGACCGCCGAAGAAAAGGATATCGCCGAGAGAGCCGCGAAGGCGTTAAACCTCGACTATGCAGGCGTGGACGTCCTCGGAACGAATGACGGAGCTAAGGTTATCGAAGTCAACAGCAACGCCTTTTTCGGGGAGCTCGCAAGGGTCAGCGGGGTAAACGTTGCGGAAAAGTATGCTCAATATATAAAGAAGTGTTTGGATAAAACGGTGCCCGAAATCAACAGTTAAGGAGCCTGAACTAATGGAAAAGTATGATTTGATATTGAAAAATGCAAGCGTTGCCGACCTTGAAGCAAAACGGGTTTACAATGCGGATATATGTATTTCCGGAGGGCGTATCGTTAAAATCGGCGAGGCGGACAAAGAGTCGGTTGAGACTTTGGACTGCTCGGACTCGGTGGTTACTCCCGGACTTATAGACGCTCACGTTCACGTCGAATCGTCGCTTGCGCTGCCGCAGGAATTCGGTCGCGCGGTTATCGCTTGCGGCACGACGGCTATTATCGCCGACCCACATGAAATAGTCAACGTAGGCGGTGTAGAAGCTATGGACGCCTTTCTCGGAAGCGCGGAAAAATCCCCCTGCGACGTATTCTCGGTGGTTCCCTCAAGCGTCCCCGCAACTCCCTTCGATACCAACGGCGCGGGCAAGCTCACAGCCGAAGACCTTGCAAAATACGCCGACGAGGAAAGAGTGGTCGGGCTCGGCGAGGTTATGTGCTACAACGAGCTGTTTTCGGGCGACGGGGATATAAAAAAGAAAATCGAATTGTTCCGTAATAAGACCGTTGACGGTCATACCGCCGGTATGGCGGAAAAGGATTTGGCAAGGTACGCCCGTGAAGGAGTGGCAAACGACCACGAAGCGGGAAATTATGAGGAAGCTAAACTCCGTTACGACGCAGGGCTCAATATCTATATAAGAGAGGGGAGCTGCGCAAAAAATCTCGAGTCTATCGTAAAGGGAGTGATAAGAGAGGGGCTCGATTTGTCGCGTTTTGCATTTTGCACCGACGATAAACACCTGTCGGATATTCTGAAGGAAGGGCACATAAACTTTTCGGTGAGAAAAGCCGTTTCGCTCGGATTGAATCCCTTCGACGCGCTGACCTTCGCCTGTAAAAATCCCGCCGTGTTTTACGGTCTGACCGACCGCGGGGAAATAAAAGAGGGATATAAAGCCGACTTGGTGCTGTTTGACAATCTGACGGATTTCAACGTGAAAGCGGTAATCAAAAACGGCGCAATTTACAGGGAAAAACCTGCCGAAAAGCAGTCGGCTTTTCTTGAGGACAGCCTGCGCTACGCGGACCTTACCGAAGAGGATTTGCAAATTTCCGAGAAAGAGGAGTATTCGGTTATCGGGCTCATTGAAAATTCCCTCGTTACGGAAAAGCTCTCATATAAAAATACGGACGGGCTGCTGAAAGCTGTGGTTGTCGAGAGGTTCGGCAAAAACGGCAACAGAGCGGCGGCGTATCTTACCGGCTACGGAATTAAAAACGGAGCCGTCGCCACTTCCTTTTCTCACGACAGCCATAACGTAATTGCCGTTGGGGACAACGACGCGGATATAGTCGCGGCGGTCAACCGTCTCAAGGAGATTGGCGGAGGTTATATCGCGGTTTCTGGCGGAAAGACGGTCGCAGCTCTTCCTCTTACGGTCGGCGGGCTCATGTCGGCGGAGGATTACCGCACCGTCTCCGAAAAATCCCAAGAATTTGAAAATACGGTTCACGCGATGGGCGTTCCCGAAGGAATAGACGTTTACGAATCGCTTTCCTTCGTGGCGCTTCCGGTAATTCCCTTTCTGAGACTCATGGATACGGGACTTTTCGACGTAATCCGGAATGAATTCGTGAACTGACGGAGAACGGAAGTGCAGTATTTTTTACAGATGCTCATAAAGGTTGCCATATTGGTCGCTCTCGCCGCTCCGGGGTTTATCATGCGGAAGCTCAGAATGCTTCCCGCCGGTACCTCGAAGGGGCTCGGCAACATACTTCTATACGTCGGTATTCCCTTTTTAATTCTCGAGAACTTTCAGGGCGTGAAGTATTCGCCTGAAATTCTGAGGGGCATTTTAATGGCGTTTGCGCTGTCCGTAATTGCGCACTGTCTCATCATCTTCGTAAGCCGTCTGGCGTTTTTCAAAGACCCCGACGAAGCCAAAAGAAGAGCCGCGACTGTGTGTTCGGTTTTCTCGA
>CAYXBO010000175.1:0-2983 GCA_964463195.1 uncultured Christensenellaceae bacterium
ACGACGGCAACTCAATATTTACGGGCGTAAATTTCTCCGTCAACGAAGCCGACAGGATTGGTCTTGTCGGCGAAAACGGCGCGGGCAAAACTACACTTATCCGCCTGATATTAGGGGAGCTATTCCCCGACAGCGGCGTTCTTTTCCGCAAAAACGGGCTAAGGATAGGCTACCTCGAACAGAACGGCGGATACGAAAGCGGCAACACGGTATACGGCGAAATGCGCGAAGTTTTTGCGGAGGAGTATTCCGCGGTCGAAAAGCTTAACTCGCTTTCCGCGCAGCTTTCCGCATGCGATTACGTAAGCAAGGAATATGCGGTTATTTCCGCCAAAATAGAAAGCCTTAATAAATTCGTCGCCTCGCGCGATTGCTACAATGTGGACGTCCGCATAAAAACCGTGCTCAACGGCATGGGTTTTGCGAACTTTTACGAAAGACGTATAGGCACGATGTCGGGCGGCGAAAAAACGAGATTAATGCTCGCTCGTCTGCTTTTGGAAAATCCCGATTTACTCATTCTGGACGAGCCCACAAACCACCTCGACGTGCAGACGCTGTACTGGCTCGAAGGCTATCTTTCCACGTTCAAGGGCGCGATATTCGTGGTCTCGCACGACAGGTATTTTTTAGACAGAGTTGTAACGCAGATTGCGGAAATAGAGAACAGAGGTTTTACCACTTACAAAGGCAATTACAGCAAGTACAAAGTACTCAAAAAAGAGAGATACGAACGCGCTTTAAAAGACTGGGAAGCGCAGCAGGAAGAGATAAAAAAATTACAGACTTACGTAGACAAAAACATAGTCCGCGCAACCACGGCGAAGTCGGCGCAGAGCAGGGTAAAACAGCTCGAAAGAATGGAGGTTTTGGAAAAGCCTTTCATGCCGCCCGCGCCGCCGCGTTTTAAGTTCGGCTATGAACAGCGCCCTGCAGAAGACGTGCTGATAATAAAGGATTTGAACCTCGAAATCGGCGGTAAATCGCTGATAGTAGGGGGTCAACTGAATATAAAGCGCGGAAAAAAGGTCGCAATAGTGGGCGAAAACGGCGCGGGGAAGTCTACTTTTCTGCGCGCGATAGTTAATGAAAAACGCGACGAAATTTCAATCGGCAGGCACGTTGCGTTCTCCTACTATGACCAGGAAAACGCAAATCTGGACGCGGACAATACCGTGCTCGAAGAGCTGTGGGGCAGGCACGTCGCGTATACCCAAACGGAGGTGCGTTCCTCGCTCGCGCGGTGCGGTTTGTACCCCGAGGACATCGATAAAAAGGTGAGTTCGCTTTCGGGCGGCGAGCGTGCAAAGCTCGCGCTCTGCGTGTTCGAAAATACGGGCGGAAACGTGCTTGTTCTGGACGAGCCGACTAACCATCTCGACCTGCCCGCAAGGGAGAGTTTGGAGCAGGCTTTGCAGGCTTTCGACGGCACTGTGATTTTCGTTTCCCACGACAGATATTTCATATCCGCAATCGCGGAGCAGGTCGTGGAAATAGAGGACAAAAAACTCGCTCTCTACGACGGCGGATACGAGGGCTACAAAGCTAAAAAGGAAGAGAAGTTTGCCGCATTACGGCAAGCCGAAGAGGACAAGAAGCGCGCCGAATATCAGACGGAAAAGGAAAGTTCTTACCGCTCCAAAAAGGAGCGCGCGGAGGAAGCGAAACGGCGCAACGAAATAAGAAGTCTGGAAGCGGATATAGCGCAAGCCGAGAGCGAGGAAGAAAAGCTTAACGCAAGACTTTCCGACCCCGAGGTGACAAGCGATTATCAAACGCTTCAAGCCGTGCTCGAAAAGTTGCAGGTCGTTCGGGCAAAGCTGGACGAGCTGTATGCCCGCTACGGCGAAATTATAGGATAGGAGGAAAACGTAAATGAAAAAGAAATCTACGGACGAAACCGCGGTTGTGCTCGACGGCGATGCGCAGGCTATCGAAGTAGTGGAAGATATCGAAGAAAAAAAGCAGCCCAGACAGTCGCTTATAAAAAAGGTGGACGGCTGGGTGAACACTGCTAAAAGCATAGGCGACACCGTAGGCGAGATTTACAGTGACTGGATAAAACCCGTCCGCGACAACTGGGCGCAAATAAAGCGCAGAATGAGTATGGTAACGACGGTAATATCAATCGTGTTCTTCATTCTGTACGTGCCGTTTCTGCTCTTTTCCAAGCTCTCCAAAGATTTGGCGCTGGGCTGGGACGTGGCGCTGTACGTGTGTATAGGCGTGTACATATTAACGGTTATTTCACTGCTTATCGTAACGCTGGCGTCGGGTAATTCCACGTCAACCGCGATGGAAAAGAAGCGCAAGAAAATAAGTAAAATCATACTGTTCGTCGTGCGCGTCGTTTCGCTGGGAATAGGTATAACCGCGCTGATAATATCTGCAATGGAGGGTTCTTCCGACTCGCAGACCGCGGTAATTGATACGATAGCCATTATATTTGCGGTAATGTCGATAATCTTCTCGGCGTTTCCTCTCGTTTTCGGCGGTATCGGCGGTTTTATCAAGTGGCTGATATCACCCGCAAGAATAAAATTCAAATTCTCGTTCGTCGCGCTGGAATGGTATCATTCGTTCACTTCCGAGCAGGTGCTAGATAAGAATATGAAAAAACTTGCAAAGAAATACGGCGAGCGCGTGGGCGTCTGTCTGGATAAATATTTCTTGCCCGTCATAGGCAGAACGAATATAAAATCGGTGGACGAGGACGATATTCAAAAATTGCTCGATGCCGTTCCCGACGAAGATTTGAACATTTGCGAATGGATAACAAAATGCGTTTTCGACTACGCGCAGGAGTGCGGATACGTGGACGCGGACGGAAACCCTTGCGACAACCTTGAATTATACGGCGATATTTCCAAGGAGAGCAAGGTGAAAAAACAGACCGCTTCAGCCGAAAGCAAACCCAATTTCAAGGATAAACTATTATCCGTTTTCAACCGCAAATCAAAATAATATAAAAGCGCCGCGCTTT
>CAYXBO010000176.1:0-2965 GCA_964463195.1 uncultured Christensenellaceae bacterium
GCGTGCCCTTGATTTCAAACGTGCCGCCGTCAACCCACACGCCGGTAGTGCATTCGGTTATCGTGCCGTCGCTCATTTCAAATGTACCGCCGTCCCTAATCTCTACGCCGCCGGTAGGATTGCCGGTTATCGTCCCGCCGCTCATTTCAAACATGCCGTATTCCTCAATGATAACGCCGGATTTGCATTCGGTTATCGTCCCGCCGCTCATTTTAAATATGCAGTCGCGTCTGACATACACACCGAAGTAGCCGACGGTTATCGTCCCGCCGCTCATTTCAAACATGCCGTCGCAGACCCTCACGACGGAGCTCTCTAATAAGTCGTTACTCTCCTCATATCCTCTGATTTTGCCGCCGGTTCCGCTGTCTATAAGGGTGAAATTGCCGGATACGTCCAAGACAATGGCACTGGCGGTCTCTGTCAGACTTTTCCCGTTGAGGTCGAGAGTGACGTATGACAGAACGCTAAGAGTCATCTCAGTGGTAACGTCTGATAGTAAGGTAACCTCCGCGGCACTCCCCGCCGTTCCGTTTTCGTTGGCGTAAGAGAACGCTTCGTCCAAAGAGATGAATAAAATCTCCGGACCGTTGCCTATCTGTACTTTGACTGTCGCAGTCTCTTCGGAGAGCTTCGCTTCCGTCCAGTCCTCGTTGAAAACCACCGCTTTTAAACCGTTATCGTCAAAGAAGAAATTGCACGGCTGTACGTCGCCGTTATGGTTGCCGTAGCCATATGTGAACTCGCCGGAACCGGAAACGCCGATTTCAGCTCCGCTTTCCAGCACTCCGGTAACGTTGATTTTCTCGTCGCTTGACAACTCTACGTTATTAAATCTATTGCCGATAATCTTCGGCGCCCCATCGATTTCAAACGTGCCTACGTCAACACTCACGCCTGTATAGCTGTCTGTTATCTCTCCGCCGCTCATTTTAAACCTGCCGTCGAGGACGTAAACTCCCATAACTGGGCTGCCGGTTATATCTCCGCCGCTCATTTCAAATGTGCCGTCGTTGACCTCCACGCCGATAGTGCATTCGGTTATCGTTCCGCCGCTCATTATGAACGTACCGTTTTGAACCCACACACCGTAATTGAGGTCGGTTATCCCTCCGCCACGCATTTCAAACGTGCCGCCGTCAACCCTCACGCCCGTCGTATCAACCCTATCGTTACAGGTTATCGTTCCACCGACTATGCTACTCTCCAGAGTAAAATTTCCTATTACGCTGATTGTTGCATGCTCGCCGACCGTCAGCTTTCTGCCGTTAAGGTCAAGGGTTATATTTCCACTTTCGCCTACTACAAGATTATCCGTCGTTTCCACGTTGACACGGAGCTTTATTTTCGCACTTTCCGCTTCGGCAGCTTCCGCCCACGCGTCGTTGATATTGTCGTACGGAGTTACCGTGCCGCCGATATCTACAGTCACTGCCCCAGCGGCGTTCTCATCCATAAAAATGTTCTGACTGCCGCCGCCTTCCGAGCTTGCGGGCATATCTCCGAGACCGGCGGTATTCAGGCATCCGCCGAGAATAGCGCACACCGCCGCGCAAACAAAAACTAAAATAAACAACAATCCGAATTTCTTTTTCATTCCGTAACCCTCTGAGTATCTTTCGCGTATTTCTCTTGGTTATTACTTTTCTCTACAGTTCTATGCGCTCGCGCCCCCGCGTGTATAGTTATACATATAATACTATAATATCGCGCGCCTGTCAATATCTCAGATTGTCGCCGTTCCGGAAGCCGCATCCACTCCCTCATCCCCTTAGGAAAACACCCCGCTTTTCCCTCGCAATCCTCCCGTTTTACACCTCGCCGGAATACAAAAAAAGCCATCCCCTTTCAGGAATGGCAAAATCACGCTTTTCACGTGGAAATCGGCTTAAATCTATACTAATTCGGAATACTCTTCTTCAGTTACAGGCTCGCACCATTCGGTGGAGCAGTTGACGCCCGGAACTTCCACTGCGAGGTGGGAAAACCAGTTATCCTTCTTTGCGCCGTGCCAATGCTTTACTCCGGCGGGAACGGTTATTACCGAGCCTTCCGTAAGGCTTACGGGCGCCTTGCCCTCTTCCTGATACCAACCATCTCCGCTCACGCAGATTAAGAGCTGTCCTCCGCCCTGCTCGGCTTTATGGATATGCCAGTTATTGCGGCAAGACGGCTCGAAGGTAACGTTTGCGATAAACACCGTCTTTTTCGGGTCGGTCAATGGCTTGAGATAAGAATTGCCTACGAAATATTTTGCGTACGCCGTATTCGGTTCTCCGAGCCCGAACGCACTGCCGTGGTCTGTCGTTTGTTTTATCTTCATATAACACCTCTCATTTTGTTCCTTGTATAATCTCGCATTTACATTCGTATTTGCTGTCAGCGGTCAATATTAACTCCGTTATGCTGTCGGCGACAATTCTGCCGGAGGCGGGATTTTTAACAGAAAGCACGTTGTTCTTTATCGTCGCGTCCACGTCCGAATACTCGAACGCCAAATCGCACCCTTCGGTTTCGCAATCGATAAGCTTCAGGTTTTTGCAGTAACACAACGGTTGGGTACCTACGATTTTGCAGTTTATAAAGGTCAGATTTTGCGAATACCACCCTAAATATTCCCCTTTTACCACGGAATTTCTGACCGTAACGTTTTCGGAATGCCAGAATGCGTCTTTGGTTTCGAGAACGCTGTTTTCAATAATTGCGTTCCTGACGTACTGAAAGGAATACTTACCTTGGAATTTTACCTTTTTAAGCTTCAGGTCTCTTGCCTCGAAAAACAAATACTCGCTTGTTATTTCGCTGTCCGACACGCTTACCGAACGGCTTCTCCACCCGAATTCCGGAGACACAATCTCAGTTCCGGAAACGTCTGCGTTGACGCACTCTCTGAGCGCCTTGATACCGAGCATGCGGCTTTTTTCGACCTTTAAATTTTCCGTATACCAAAGAGCCGCCCGACACT